>DATIPL010000521.1:0-1899 GCA_035471965.1 Gammaproteobacteria bacterium | reverse complement strand
CAGACGCTCATTGTCTTTCGCATCGCGCCAGGGTTTTATATGACTCGCGCGTAAATGTTCGGGTCGATCGACCCCGGTGATGCGACAGGCGTGCTCGATTCTCTGCACGTTTTCCTTGAACCGTCCCTGGCCGCGCCGAGCCAGTACTATTTGCTGCTTGGTCGTTTCATCTAACGAGGGATCTTCTTCCACCTGCCGTCTCAGATGCTCCTCCCAGTCGAGAAGCCCGCGGCCGTAGCTCCCGACATCGTCGAGCTGGCGATTGGCGTGCAACAGGTCTCTCAACTCCCGCCCGACGATATCACTGATGGCAGACATCAGGGGGGCGGGGACGGCTGTCAGGTATATGCCTTGCAGACCGCGGCCGTCGCGTTGAAGCGGCGAGTACTTGTCCGGAAGATGAGGCCTGAGTTTATCGATGTAGTCCGAGGGCCGGATCTGATTGACCAGCTGAAACCATCTGACGTCGACCTTCCATCCTATCCGTTCCCAGTTCGGGCCCGCATCACCGAACTCCGGCGGCTTCGGGCACTCGTAGGCGAACGAGCAGATAACGCCAGCGGCCCGGATACAGGCGCCTTCAAACGATAGGACCAGGTCCCCCGGTGCGACTGCGCGCATGAATTCGTAGAAAGGATTTCTCGCCCCGTTCCGGTTTCGTTTTGGCGACCACATGTAGCGGCCGGCAATTTCCTGGCGGAATGTCTGGTTTTGATTGACCCACCAATACCGCATGGCGCGCTGCGCGACGACGCAACCGATAGTCCGGCGTTCATAAGAGCCGAGGCACCGCTATTCTTGCGCCCCCATGCGGATGCGGCAATTGTTCATTTTGAACAAATTCGGTGATGAGAGGCCGCCTCTCTCCTGTTGGTTATCAGGCAACAGGAGTCGAAGCCCTTGAACACACTTCTTCGTTGCTCTGTTGAAGCGCACCGACGGCGTATTCATCCATACTTCGCGGCGAAGTGCGCTCGAGGGCTCCGGCCCCTCGTTGCGCCGTCCCGCCGATCACGCCTTCCAGAAGGGCTTGCCGGCCTCGCGCATCGCATCGGCCCGGCTGACGCCGATGTCCTTCAGCAGCTCGTCCGGGAGCACGGCCAGCGCCCGGCGCTGGCGGGCGCGCTCGTGCCAGAGGGCCAGGGTGCGCAACAAACGCCCGAAGGTGTCGGCGCTGGATCTGCGGGTCCGGCCGCCGTGGGAGCAGGGGGTCTGCAGGGTGTGGGTGTGTGTGGTCATGCTGTTTCTCCGCTCGAGTGGTCAAAAAGGGGTTTCGGGTTCGTCTGGCGGCCAAGGATTAGGCAAAGGCCGTTTATTGACAAACGGAATGTTTTTTGCCATAGACTTACTTTTTCTAGGCCTCCGGATCACCCTTGAGCCCCCGCATTCCCTCCCTCAACGCCCTGCGCGTGTTCGAGGCCGCCGCCCGCCACGGCGGATTCGCCAGCGCCGCCGAGGAGCTGAACGTCACCCCGGCGGCGGTGAGCCAC
Organism: Gammaproteobacteria bacterium; assembly: GCA_035471965.1. Lineage (GTDB taxonomy): Bacteria > Pseudomonadota > Gammaproteobacteria > HK1 > HK1 > CAMYJH01. The sequence goes on along the minus strand of DATIPL010000521.1, from coordinate 409 downwards.
CAGGTGAAAACCCTGGAGTCTCAGCTCAACGTGGCGCTGTTCGTGCGCCATCCCCGCGGGCTGGCGCTCACCGGCGCCGGGCGCGCGCTGCTGCCTCAGCTCACACGGGGACTGGATCACCTGGCCCGCGCCATCGGCAGCGTGGTCGACGTGGAGATCGCGGGACGGCTCGTCGTCAACGCGGCGCCGTCGTTCGCCACCTTATGGCTGGTGCCGCGCCTGCTGGGGTTCATCCGCGCCTACCCGGAAGTTCAGCCGCGCATCCTCAGCTCGGCGCGGCCGCCGGATCTGCTGAAGGGAGAGGTGGACGTCCGGCTCACCTACGGCCTGGGCCGGTATCCCGGGCTGCGGAGCCGGTTGCTGATGCGCGAAGAGGTCTTCCCCGTCTGCTCGCCGTCGCTGCTCAACC
>DATIPL010000520.1:0-8341 GCA_035471965.1 Gammaproteobacteria bacterium | reverse complement strand
TAGCCAACAGATCCGGCCCGATCCGCGTGCTGGTGCTGGGCGGCAGCCAGGGCGCGCGGGCCATCAATCGAGTGCTGCCCGATGCGTTGGCGGCGCTGCCGTCAAAGGATGTGGTCGAGGTCCGCCATCAGGCGGGGTCGCTGCACCTCGAGGACGCCCGCGCGCTTTACGCCAAGGCCGGCGTCGAAGTGGAGCCGGTGGCATTCATTCTCGATATGGCCGCGGCTTATGCCTGGGCTGACCTGGTCATCTGCCGCGCCGGCGCAATGACCGTGTTCGAAGTGGCCGCCGCGGGTGTCGCCGCCGTGCTGGTGCCGTTTCCATACGCCGTCGACGATCACCAGACGCGCAATGCGCGTTTCTTGTGCGACGCCGACGCCGCCGTGCTGGTGCGCGAAGCGGATCTGACGCCCGCGCTGCTTTGCGAGCTGCTGCTGGAATTTGCCTCGGCGCGAGAGCGGCTACTGACCATGGCGACCAGCGCGCGCCGATTGTCAGTGCCGGACGCCGCCGAACGGGTCACTGCCTGGTGCATGGAGGCGGTGCATGCATAGCGGCGTGAAATCCGAATTGTGCAATCCGGCGGAGCGCAATGGCGCCTCCACCGGCGCTTTTCGATCCGTTTACCGCTCCTGGCGCAGGCGCATCCAGAGGGTGCATTTCGTGGGAATCGGCGGTGCCGGTATGGGCGGCATCGCCGAATTGTTGCACAACCTCGGTTATGCCATCTCCGGGTCCGACGTGAAAGAAAGCGCCATGACTCAACGACTTCGGAGCCTGGGCGTCGACGTGCAGATCGGACATGACGCGGCCCACGTGGCGGGCGCCGAACTGGTGGTGGTTTCCACCGCAGTGGTCGGCGACAACGTGGAGCTGCTTGAAGCGCGTAAACGGCAGATTCCGGCGGTGCCTCGGGCGCAGATGCTCGCCGAGTTGATGCGACTGAAGCACGGCATCGCGGTGGCCGGCACCCACGGCAAGACGACGACCACGAGCCTGGTGGCCAACCTGCTGGCGGAGGGAGGGTTGGATCCGACTTTCGTTATCGGCGGGCGTCTCAACAGCATCGGCGCCAACGCGCGCCTCGGCGACGGCGACTACCTGGTCGCCGAAGCCGACGAAAGCGACGCATCGTTTCTACTGCTGCAACCACTCATCGCGGTGGTCACCAACATCGACGCCGATCACATGGACACCTATGAAGGCGACTATCAGCGTTTACGCCATGCCTTTCTCGAGTTTCTGCATCGGCTGCCGTTTTTCGGACACGCAGTGCTTTGCATCGATGATCCGAACGTGCGCGAGCTCATGCCTTCGGTGGCCAAACCGGTGGTGACATACGGCATCGATACCGATGCCGACTGGCGTGGGGAGGACATTCGCCACCAGGGTGTCAGAACGATGTTCCGTGCCCGGCATAAAGAGTCGGGAGGCAGTCTAGACATCACTCTCAATCTTCCGGGCCGCCACAACGTGCTCAACGCGCTGGCCGCCATCGCGGTTGCTCGTGAGCTCGGCGTATCCGAACAATCGGTGTGCGACGGTCTCTCGGGATTTCAGGGAATCGCGCGGCGCTTTCAGTGTATCGGCGATCTGGAAACTCCGGCGGGTGCGGTCACGCTGGTGGACGACTACGCCCATCACCCAACGGAAATCGCCGCCACCCTGCAGGCGGCTCGGGCGTCGTGGCCGCAGCACAGGCTGGTGGCGGTGTTTCAGCCACACCGATTCACCCGCACGCGGGACCTGTTCGAGGATTTCGCCAAGGTTCTGGCGGAGCTGGACGTGCTGGTGCTGATGGAGGTGTATCCGGCCGGAGAGGCCCCCATCAAAGGCGCCGACGCGCGCAGCCTCGCCCGCGCCATCCGCGCCCGGGGCCGGGTGGACCCGGTGTTCGTGGATTCCCCCGAATCGCTGCCCTCGGTGCTTCCGGGAGTTCTCGAAGCCGGGGATGTGATGCTGGTGCTGGGCGCTGGCGACATTGGCGCGGTGCCGGCGCAGCTGAGCGCGCTGTGGCCGCCCCGGGCCCGCGCCGCCGGGCAGGGAGCAAAGGCATGAACGCCGCTGCAGATGCCAAACCGCCGCAATTGCGCGGGGTGGCGCGCACCAACGAGTGTCTGGCGCGCCATACGGTGTGGGGTATCGGCGGACCTGCGGAGCGTTTTTACGAGCCCGCCGACGTGGATGACCTGGCGCTGTTTCTTTCCTCCCTGCCGGCGCGGGAGCCGATTTTCTGGCTGGGCTTGGGCAGCAACCTGCTTGTTCGCGATGGCGGAATCGCCGGTACGGTGATCTATGCCGGCAGCGGCCTCGGAAGCGTAGATCCGCTGAACGACGACGGAATTCGCGCCGGGGCCGGGGCCGCCTGTCCCAAGGTGGCCAAGCGCTGCGCCCAGCTCGGGCTCGCCGGAGCGGAATTCTTCGCCGGCATCCCCGGCACCCTGGGTGGCGCCCTGGCCATGAACGCCGGCGCTTTCGGCGGTGAGACCTGGAGCGTCGTGGATCGCGTTCAAACCGTAGATCGTCAGGGTCGCATTCAGCACCGTCAGGCGTCCGAGTATCGCGTCGGTTACCGCAGCGTGGACGGTCCGGAAAACGAGTGGTTCGTCGCCGCCGAGCTGAAGCTGGAACGCGACGCACCGGAGGCGGTCAACCGCCGCCTCAGGGCCTTGCTCAAGCGGCGCAGCGATTCACAACCCATGGGCTACCGCAGCTGCGGTTCCGTATTTCGTAATCCACCTGGAGATTTTGCCGCGCGGCTGATTGAGGCGAGCGGGCTCAAGGGGACCCGGATCGGCGACGCCGCGGTATCGGAAAAACATGCCAACTTCATTCTCAATCTGGGTGAGGCCAAGGCCGCCGACGTGGAAAGTCTCATTCAGCACATCGCCGAGCGTGTGCGCAAAGACCACGGGGTGGCGCTTCAGCGCGAGGTGCACATCGTCGGAAGACCGGCGCAGGACGCGCCCGGGAACTTTCCGCGCGGGGCTTCGAAATGAGCGCAGAACACCAGCACGCCGCCAAGGCTTCGGACTTCGGCAGAGTTGCGGTTGTTTACGGTGGAGATTCGGCCGAGCGCGAGATTTCGCTGCTGAGCGGTCGCGCGGTGCTCCAAGGGCTCAAGAACAACGGCGTGGACGCTCACGGCGTGGACAAGGGCCGCGACGTCATCGACGTGCTGGCCGAAGGCAAGTTCGAGCGGGCGTTTCTCATCCTGCACGGTCGGGGCGGTGAGGACGGCACCATTCAGGGGGCGCTTGAAACCATAGGTCTGCCCTACACCGGCAGCGGCGTGCTCGGCTCGGCGCTGGCCATGGACAAGAACATGGCAAAGCTCGTCTGGCGCGCGCTGGACATTCCGACGCCGGACTACAGGGTGGTCAATGCAGAAGCGGATCTGTTTGCCGCGGCGGAGGAGTTGAAGCTGCCGTTGTTCGTCAAGCCGGTACACGAAGGGTCGAGCATCGGCGCGACTCCCGTAACCGACGATGAGGGCTTGCACTCCGCATGGTTCGACGCCGCGCGATATGACCGCGAGGTGATGGTGGAGAAATTGATCGAAGGGCCGGAATACACGGCGAGCATACTGGGCGGCGAGGCCCTGCCCCTGATCAAGCTCAAGCCCGCACGCGAGTTCTACGACTATGAGGCGAAGTACGCGGACGATGCCGGAACCGACTACATCTGCCCCTGCGGCCTGCCCGAGAACGACGAACAGCGGGTGCGCCAGCTTTCGCTGCGGGCCTTCGAGGCGCTGGGCGCATCGGGCTGGGGCCGGGTGGATCTGCTCTGCGACGCGACCGGCGATCCCTGGTTCATCGACGTCAATACCGCACCAGGCATGACCAGCCACAGCCTCGTGCCCATGGCGGCGAAACAAGCCGGAATCGACTTCGACCAGCTGGTCTGGCGCATCCTGGAGCAAACGCTTTAACGGTACACGGCATGCACACCCTGGTATCGAATGAAGTAGAACCCGCGGCAATCGCTCCCCGGGGCCGCGGCGTGGTCGCGATCGGATTTTTCATCGCCCTGACGGCGGCGGTGATTTCTCTGCTCGTTCATCTGAACGCGCGTCCGATCACCTCGGTACGCATCGCCGGAGAGTTCGTCAACGTGTCGCGCGACGAAATGCAGCACCTGCTTGATGAGTTTCTCCCAAGCGGGTTCTTCGAGCTCGATGTGGTCGCGGTGAGGCGTGAGGCGAAAAGAATTCCCTGGGTGAGACGCGTTTCCGTGCGCCGCATCTGGCCGGACAGCCTTCACGTCGCGGTGGTGGAGCGTGTGGCCGTGGCCCGCTGGAACGGCGAGGCACTGCTCGAAGCCGACGGTACCCAATTCGTGCCGGATGAACCATCGCTGATGGGAGATTTCGTCGATCTTGCAGGGCCCGACGGCAGCGAGGAAAGCGTGCTCGAGCGCTTCGAGCAGATGACTCCGGTCGCCAAAGCCCTGGGTACCACGATAACGACGGTAGCGCTCGATAATCGCGGCGCCTGGCGCGTGGATCTTTCGAGCGGGCTGACTTTGAGACTCGGACAAGGCGATCGCCTGGGGCAGGTTGCGCCCTATGTCGCCGCGCTGCCGCAGATTCTCGGCGATCGATTCGGCGACGCCGCCGGAATTGATTTGCGCTACAGCAACGGATTCGCCGTCAAGTGGCGGAAGCACGCCACGCCGGAGGAAGGGCAGGCATCGTGAAGAAACCGGACAAGAACCTGATCGTCGGACTGGACATCGGCACCTCGAAGGTCTCGGCCATCGTCGGCGAGGTCTCGCCCGAAGGCGGCATCGAGATCATCGGCATCGGGTTTCATCCCTCGAGGGGCCTGAAAAAGGGTGTGGTGGTCAACATCGAGTCGACGGTTCAGTCCATCCAGCGCGCGGTCGAAGAAGCGGAGCTCATGGCGGGCTGCCAGATCCATTCGGTATTCACCGGAATTGCCGGTAACCATGTTCGCAGCCTGAATTCCCACGGCATCGTCGCCATCCGTGACAAGGAAGTGACGTCGAGCGACGTGGAACGCGTCATCGACGCTGCGCGCGCCGTCGCCATCCCGGCGGATCAGAAGATTCTCCATATCCTTCCGCAGGAGTTCATCATCGATAACCAGGAAGGAATTCGCGAGCCTGTCGGCATGTCGGGCGTGAGACTCGAGGCCCGCGTGCACATGGTTACGGGCGCGGTCAGCGCGGCGCAGAACATCGTCAAATGCGTGCGGCGGTGCGGCCTTGAGGTGGACGACATCATTCTGGAGCAGCTTGCTTCCAGCGAGTCCGTGCTCATGGATGACGAGAAAGAGCTGGGCGTGTGCCTGGTGGATATCGGCGGCGGCACCACGGACATCGCGGTCTTCACCGAGGGCGCCATTCGCCACACCTCGGTCATTCCCATCGCGGGCAATCAGGTCACCAACGATATCGCGGTGGCTCTCCGCACTCCGACGCAGAACGCTGAAGAGATCAAGATCAAGTACGCCTGCGCACTGGCGCAGCTCGCGACCGCGGACGAGACGATTGAGGTGCCGAGCGTAGGTGACAGGCCGCCCAGGCGCCTTGCGCGTCAGACTCTGGCCGAGGTAGTGGAACCGCGCTACGAGGAACTCCTTACGCTGGTGCAGGCGGAACTGCGCAGAAGCGGGTTCGAGGACCTCATTGCGGCCGGCGTCGTGCTTACCGGCGGCAGCTCGAAGATGGAAGGGCTGATCGATCTGGCCGAGGAAATCCTTCACATGCCCGTTCGTCTCGGCGTGCCGCAGACGGTCTCCGGGCTGGTGGATGTGGTCAGGAATCCGATTTATTCAACCGGAGTGGGTTTGCTGATGTTCGGCCACCGCAACGGCGCGGACCGACACGGTGAAGCGCTTGCCGGAACAGGTTTCAAGGCAGTCTGGGAACGCATGAAAGGCTGGTTCCAGGGAAATTTTTGAACGTTCAACGAGATTCAGTGCAGGAGGAAAGGCCATGTTTGAGTTGGTAGACGCATATAGCCAGAACAGCGCAGTGATTCGGGTCATCGGTATTGGTGGTGGCGGAGGAAACGCCGTTGAGCACATGCTCGCAACCAATGTCGATGGGGTCGAATTCGTTTGCGCCAATACCGACGCTCAGGCGTTGAAGAATTCTTCGGTGCGTACTGTGCTGCAGCTCGGCAGCAACGTGACCAAAGGTCTCGGAGCGGGCGCCAATCCGGAAATCGGCAGGCAGTCCGCGCTGGAAGACCGTGACCGCATTGTCGATCTTCTCGACGGCGCGGACATGATCTTCATCACCGCCGGCATGGGGGGCGGTACCGGTACCGGCGCATCTCCCATCGTTGCGCAGCTGGCAAAGGAGATGGGAATTCTTACGGTGGCCGTGGTCACGAAACCGTTTCCTTTCGAGCTCAAGCGGCGGATGAAGATCGCCGAAGAAGGGATCGCCGAGCTGAGCGAGCACGTGGACTCATTAATAACCGTGCCCAACGAGAAGCTCCTGAGCGTGCTCGGAAGAAGCATCTCTCTGAAAGATGCCTTCAAGGCTGCAAACGACGTGCTGCTCGGCGCGGTGCAGGGGATCGCCGAGCTGATAACCCGGCCGGGAATGATCAACGTCGACTTCGCCGACGTGCGCACCGTCATGTCCGAGAAGGGCAGGGCGATGATGGGCTCCGGAAAGGCGACCGGGGAAGAACGGGCGAGCCGCGCGGCGGAAACGGCAATCGCGTGCCCGCTGCTCGAGGACGTCAACCTCAAGGGGGCCCGGGGCATTCTGGTCAACGTTTCCGCAGGCCCCGACCTCGGCATGGACGAGTTTGCCGAGGTGGGCGAGGCCGTGGGCGAATTTGCCTCCGACAACGCCCTGGTGGTGATCGGGACCGCGCTCGATGAGAACCTGAAGGACGAGCTCCGGGTGACCGTAGTGGCCACCGGGCTGGGCGAAAAGGCGGCCCGGGCCGAGCGCGACGTCAGGCTGGTGGTGCCGAATGCCTCCGGCGAGGTGGACTACAAGCGCTTTGACACGCCCACGGTGATGCGCAAGCAGCCGCCCAAGGCGCAGACTGCGGTTGCCGCACTTGAAGACGACGACTACCTCGATATACCGGCTTTCCTTCGCCGTCAGGCCGACTGAAGCCAAAACTGCGAAGGAGGTCACGTTGGAAGAGGTTGCCGCGTGCAACCGCCGGCGCCGTGGTCTAGGATTTATGGAGCACGCCGGATGGTGTGAGAGAGCACGCAAAATTGCCTCTCTAGGTGCCCGTTTTTTAGGAAGTTTTCGGGTTGCGAACCTCGTTCGCACGGCTCCGGAAACTGTGATAGCATGCGCCGACGCGGCCGTCCGTGTTCAAGGGAATCTCACGGTCCACCGGCTTTTGACATCGCTTCGCCCGGGGGGGCAATTCCAGGAATGATAAAGCAGCGCACGCTGAAAAATGTCATTCGCGCCACGGGCGTCGGATTACATACAGGACAAAAGGTATATCTGACGCTACGGCCCGCTCCGGCCAACAGTGGGATCATATTCAGACGCATCGATCTTCCGGAACCGGTGGAGATTCGCGCCTGTCCCGAAAACGTCGGCGACACGACCTTATCCACGACACTGGTCAATGGCGACGTCCGCGTCTCCACCGTCGAGCATCTGTTGTCGGCGATGGCCGGCCTCGGAATCGACAACGCGTACGTCGACCTGAGCGCGTCCGAAGTTCCGATCATGGACGGAAGCGCCGGACCCTTCGTGTTTCTTATTCAGTCAGCCGGCGTAGAGGAGCAGAACGCCCCGAAACAATTCATTCGCATCAAGCGGTCCGTCAAGGTCAACGACGGAGAAAAGTGGGCGAGGTTTGAACCCTTCAACGGCTTCAAGGTTTCCTTCACCATCGAATTCGATCACCCGGTGTTTCGAGAGTCCCGAGAAAGTGCGGCGGTGGATTTTTCCACCACGTCTTTCGTAAAGGAAGTAAGCCGCGCGCGCACCTTCGGATTCATGCGTGATCTAGAGCGTCTGAGAGAGAATAATCTTGCGCTCGGCGGTAACCTGGATAATGCAATAGTCGTTGACGACTACCGTATTCTCAACGAAGACGGGCTGCGATACGAAGACGAATTTGTGAAGCACAAAGTGCTGGATGCAATCGGAGATCTTTACCTGCTCGGCCACAGCCTCATTGGAGCATTCAGCGGTTACAAGTCAGGGCACGCGTTGAATAACAAGCTTCTGCGCGCGTTGCTGGCGAAGGAGTCTGCCTGGGAGATGGTTAGCTTCGACGATCCCGTCGACGTGCCGATCATCTTTATGCAGCCGGCCTCCGCAAACTGAACGAAGAATGAAAATACCGGCATCGGAGCCGGTTCAGGGCGCA
>DATIPL010000519.1:0-5443 GCA_035471965.1 Gammaproteobacteria bacterium | reverse complement strand
GCTTCTTCAGCGCCTCGTCACGCGCGGAGGCCTGCTGGGAGAGCAAGGGATCTTGGGCTCCCTTGTACTTCCCCGGCTCGTGAATCGTCACGTCGGTGTCCTCGTAACAGCCGCTCAATCCCGCGGCGGCAACGACCAGCGCAATGGCGAGTATGCCTCTGCTGTTCATACGCATTGCTCCCAAAGTTGCTTCTGCTTACAGGCAAGGCGGACGACGCGCGCCCGCGCGCCGAAAATTGAGAAATCGAAGGGCGCCCCGCGTCACCGGAGCGCCCTTCCCTCAAGCTACGACGCCGCCTTGTACGCGGTCTCCCAGCCCCATGTCTGGGGCCGGCCACCGCGCTTCAGCACGCGTTTGCGGTAGATGTCGGCGATCATGTCGCCGTCACCGCCGAGCAGCGCCTTCGTGGAGCAGAACTCCGCACAAAGCGGCAGCTTGCCCTCGGAGATACGGTTGCGGCCGTACTTCTTGTACTCGGCGTCACTGTTGTCCGCCGGAGGACCGCCAGCGCAGAAGGTGCACTTGTCCATCTTCCCGCGCACCCCGAAGGCCTCCTTCTGGGGATACTGGGGCGCGCCGAAGGGACAGGCGTAGAAGCAGTAGCCGCAGCCGATGCACAGATCCTTGTCGTGCAGCACGATGCCGTCTTCGGTGGTGTAGAAGCAGTCCACCGGGCAGACGGCGGCGCAGGGCGCGTCCGTGCAGTGCATGCAGGCAACGGAAATGGACTTTTCGCCGGGTACGCCGTCGTCAAGGACGACCACACGGCGTCGATTCACGCCCCAGGGCACCGAGTTCTCGTTCTTGCACGCGACAACGCATGCATTGCACTCGATACACCTTTCGGCGTCACAGAGAAATTTCATACGAGCCATGGTGTCACTCCTCCAATCAGGCGGCCTGGATTTGACACAGGGTGACCTTGGTCTCCTGCATCTGGGTCACCGAGTCGTAGCCATAGGTGAAGGCGGTGTTGGCCGCCTCGCCGCGGACATACGGAACGGTACCCTCCGGGTACTTGTCCTTGAGATCCTTGCCCTGGAACATCCCTCCGAAGTGAAACGGACACCAGACGACGCCAGGCGCCACGCGGCGCGTGACCATGGTCATGACCCTGATCCTGGCGCCCTCCGGGGTGGATAACCAAACCATCTGGCCGTCTTGCAGGCCGCGATCGTTGGCGTCCTTGGGGTTGATCTCCACGAACATGTCCTGCTGCAGCTCGGCGAGCCACGGATTCGACCGCTGCTCCTCACCGCCGCCCTCGTACTCCACCAGGCGACCGCTCGAGTAGATGAGCGGGTACTCCTTGGAGAAGTCCTGGGCCTGAATCGACCCGTAACGGGTCGGCAGGCGGTAGAAGTTCATGCGGTCCTCGTAGGTCGCGTACTGCGGCAGCAGGTCGCGGCGAGGCGTGTACAGCGGCTCGCGGTGGATCGGCACCGGGTCGGGGAAGTTCCAAACCACGGTACGGGCCTTGGCGTTGCCGAAGGGCGCGCAACCGTGCTTGATGGCCACCCGCTGGATTCCGCCGGAAAGGTCGGTCTTCCAGTTCTTGCCTTCCGCCGCCTGCTTCTCCTCGTCGGTGAGGTCGTCCCACCAGCCGAGCTGCTTCAGCACCTTGTCGCTGAACTCGGGATAGCCGTCCCTGATCTCCGAGCCGACGCTGTAGACGCCCTCGGCCAGCAGATTGACCCCGTTGCGCTCCACGCCGAACCGGGCGCGGAAAGTAAGGCCGCCCTCGGCCACCGGCTTGCTGGGATCGTAGAGCACCGGCGTTCCCGGGTGCCCCATCTCGGGCGGGCCCCAGCTCGGCCACGGCATGCCGTAGTAGTCCCCGTCGACGGGACCGCCTTCGGCCTTGAGCGTGGTGGTGTTGAACGTGGCGCGGTGCTCGGCGTGGGCCTTCAGCCGCTCCGGGCTCTGTCCGGTGTAGCCGATGGTCCACATGCCGCGGTTGATCTCGCGGGTGATGTCCTCGACCAGCGGCTCATCGGTGACGGCATCGACCTTGATGTTCTTGAACAGCTCGTCGGCGAAGCCCAGCTTCTTGGCGAACTTGTAGAGAATCGTCTGGTCGGGGAGAGCCTCCCAGACCGGCTCGATAATCTTGTCGCGCCACTGGATTGAGCGGTTCGACGCGGTCACCGAGCCGTAGGTCTCGAACTGGGTGCACGCCGGCAGCAGGTAGATGCCGTCGGTGCGGTCGTTCATGACCGCCGCGTGGGTCGGGTAGGGGTCGATGATGACCATGAGATCGAGCTTCTCCATGGCCTTCTTCATCTCCGGTCCGCGGCTCTGGCTGTTCACGGCGTGACCCATGTAGACCATGCAGCGGATGTTGTCGCGCTGGGAGATGTTCTTCTTGTCCTCCAGAACACCGTCGATCCAGCGGGATACCGGAATGCCCTTGCCGACCATGTTGTCGATGGCCTTGTCGTCGGTGCCCTCCTCGCCGGAGTAAAACTCGCCCGGCCGCTCTTCGCGGTCGAAGCGGGCTTTCAGCCATTCGAGGTCGGTGCCCCAGACCCGCGACCAGTGACCCCAGGCGCCCATGGACAGCCCGTAGTATCCGGGCAGGGTGTGGGACAGCACGCCGAGGTCGGTGGCGCCCTGCACGTTGTCGTGGCCGCGGAAGATGTTGGCACCGCCGCCCGATTTGCCGATGTTGCCAAGGGCAAGCTGGAACACGCAGTACGAGCGCGTGTTGTTGTTGCCGATGGTGTGCTGGGTGCCGCCCATGCACCAGACGATGGTGCCCGGCCGGTTCTCCGCCATAATTTTGGCGGCGGTCTTGACCGTTTCCTCCGGCACGCCGGTGACGCGCTCGGTCTCGGCCGGCGTCCACTTGGCCACCTCCTGACGGATTTCGTCCATGCCGTACACCCGCTGGCGGATGTATTCCTTGTCTTCCCAGCCGTTCTCGAAGATGTGCCAGAGCATGCCCCAGATGATCGCGACGTCCGTGCCCGGCCGGATTTGGACGAAGTGGTCCGCGTGGGCTGCGGTGCGTGTGAACCGCGGGTCGACGACGATCATCTTGGCGCCGTTCTCCTTGGCACGCAGGATGTGCTGCATGGCGACCGGATGCGCTTCGCAGGGGTTCGAGCCGACGAAGATCATCGCCTTGCAGTTGTGCATGTCGTTGTAGGAGTTGGTCATGGCGCCGTAGCCCCAGGTGTTCGCCACGCCCGCCACGGTGGTGGAGTGGCAGATGCGCGCCTGGTGATCGACGTTGTTGGTGCCCCAGTAGGCGGCAAACTTACGGAACAGGTAGGACTGCTCGTTGCTGTGCTTGGCTGAACCGAGCCAGTAGACGGAGTCCGGACCCGACTGCTCGCGAATCTGCAGCATATGGTCTCCGATCTCGTCGATAGCCTGGTCCCAGCTGAGCCGTTTCCACTTTCCGTTCTCGAGCTTGGTGGGATATTTGAGCCGACGCTCACCGACGCCGTGCTCGCGCACTGACGCCCCCTTGGCACAGTGCGAGCCCAGGTTGAACGGCGACTGGAAGTCCGGCTCCTGACCGGTCCATACGCCGTTCTGAATCTCGGCAATAACGCCGCAGCCCACCGAACAGTGGGTGCAGATGCTGCGCCGGGTGACGGTCTCCACGCCGGCTTTGGGGGTGAATCCCGCCGCGGCGTGGGCTTTGCGCATCATCGTCGCCGGCAGCATGCTGGCGACGGCGGTGCCCCCGAGCGTCAGCCCCGATCGGCGCAGAAAGGCGCGCCGGCCGATGGCTTCCCCGGGCATGCCGACAGATACGCTGCCCGCCCCGGAAGCCTGGCTGTTTTTGCGGATTAACTTCATCTTGTGAATCTCCTTAAACGCTGCAGCGAAGCCGCAGCAATTCAAAGCCTCCGAAATACAAGGCGTTCAAAATTGGGCGAGCCGGTAATACTCCCGGATGTGGTCCGTTTCGTGATAGCCCTTGCTGCCGTCGGCTTTCGCCTTTGCAGCCTCCGGCTTTTCCGCGGACACGTCGGCGACCGCCGAACCGCCGGCAACGGCGACCGCGCCCCCGGCGACGGCCACGCCTTTGATGAAGGCGCGTCGGTCACGTCGTGGTGTCTTGGTTCTTTCGCTCATGTGTTTCCTCCTCCAGCTAGCTAGCTTTCTACCGGCAGGCTCCGTAAAGAGGATTGAAAGAGCCTTCCGACCGTTGACTGATCAGGCCAACAAACTCAGATACTTCTGCTCGAAGTCGATGAACTGCTCTCCAAATTGCCCCACGGCCCGGTAGAACCTGGCCGTCCTGGCTTTCTGCAGATCCTGAAAAAAATTCTTGCCCCAGGGCTCGATGTGCGCCTGGAAGAAACGGCGTTGCACGGCGATGTCATGTTCTTCATTCGATATCAACATGGCCATGATTTCGCACAGCGCGGCGATGTGGTCCTCCGGCTCCTTGACGTCACGCTGACGTTCAAAGCCGAGTTCCGCGAGGTCGCCCCGGAGGATCGCCAGCGGGCGGTCCATGAGAAAGCCGGTCATGTACCAGGACCCGTAAGGGACCACCTCGCCCCGGCCGATGCCGATGAAGAGGTCGTGGTACTCGTCATCCAGCGGACCGACCTTGGCGCGCTCTCCGGCGAGCTTCAGACACGCCCAGGCCGATGCCATGTCGCGTCCGTCGGTCCCCGAATCCGGCTCGATCTGCGTCAGCAGACTGAGTATCTCCTCCGTGGGCGGCCTGCCGAGCAAGGCTCCGAGCAGGCTGTAGGCGTTGGCCCTGACGGCCTCGCCTTCCGCCACCGCCGCATTCGCCTCGGCCATGGCTTCAGCGTCCCGCCCGGGACGCGACCGAAACGACTGCGTTCCAGGTCATCCGTGCAACATTCACGCCAGATAATCTCCGGGACTCAGGGATAAATTGCCGCAAATCGGACACATCGAGAAGCACAATTCTTGCGCCGCAACAATACGTTTGGGACATTTTGACGCCTCGCCTGTGCATTACTGGCCCGCAAGGGGGGCACGCCGGCCTCGGCATACCGATCACGCCGCCTGGCTCATGAGCGGTCATGCACGTCGAGGAGGCCGCCGCCGTCTTTGAACATGTCCTTGACCCGGCAATCTTCGCACATCTCCATTCGCCGGAGCGCTTCGGGTTTTTGAAACATCCAGTGATCCTTCAGCTTGTCGCGCATGCGTTCGATGACCCGGGTGGTGGCGAAGGCCTTACCGCAGGAGACGCAGTGAAAAGGCTTGTCCTCGTTGAGGACACGGGAAGCGCGCCGCGCTTCGGGGTCGAAAAGGAAACGCGGCTCGCGGGTGATGGCGTCCTCCGGACAGGCGGTTTCGCAGAGCCCGCACTGCACGCAGTTCCATTCGATGAACTTGAGCATCGGCGATTCGCCACCGGCCGCCAGCGCGCTCGCCGGGCACACCGAGACGCAGGCCATACACAGAGTGCAGGTTTTCTGGTTCACGTGTATCTGG
>DATIPL010000518.1:0-3682 GCA_035471965.1 Gammaproteobacteria bacterium | reverse complement strand
CCCGGCGTTCACCAATACCGGGGTGCCGTTGAAGTCGAGCTCCGCGGTGACCCGGTTCTCGGCAAGGGCTTCGTCGTCGGGGTAGTGGGTATGCGCGACGACCACCTCGCCGGGTCCGAAAAGCCGCAGGCTCAGGTAGACCCAGTGGGAGAGCACCTCCCGGGTGAAGCCGCCTTCCCGACGGTGGCGGAGCCACTCCGCGTTTTTTTGAAATTCTCTCGGCCAGGCGGGCAGGTGAAGGTTCATGCTCGCGTAGGTCACCCGCCCGAGGTCCCCGGACTTCAGCGCGAGCTGCGCGCGCTCGGCGTCCAGCGAGGCGGCGTGGGTGAAGTTGATTGCGCTGGCAACGCCCGAGCTCTTGACGTCGGATAACAGGGCGCGGCTCATCTCCAGATCGACGCCCAGAGGTTTCTCGCAGAACACCGGCTTGCCGGCGTCCCAGGCGGCCTCCAGGTAAACGGCGTGGGAGCGCGGCGGCGTGGCAATATATATGAGGTTCACGTCCTCCCGGGCCACCAGCTCTTCCTCACGTTGCACAATCTCGAGCCAGGAATTGCCCTCTACGGCTTTGAAACAGGCGCGGTCGTCGGGATCCCATGCCGCCACCACCTCGAAGCGCGGGTGGGCGTTCATCTCCGCGAGCATCACGCGGCCCATGCCGCCGAGGCCGATGATGCCGGCGCTGTAGGTCCTGGAGGGCTGAAAGGTGGCCATTTACGTCAAAACGCTGCTTCGACTCCAATTATAGTGAGCGCAAACGTGCGGCGTGATTCCCGGCAAATGTTGGGGATGAGAATCGACAGAACTCATCGGGTGCTATTCCGCTTGATGGAACACCGTGCGGGACAAGAAAAGGCCCGGCGGGAAGCGTTGCGGTGCAGGTCATTGTGGCGATGACCCGGTTGCGACGATTCATTCTGGCGGCCGCGCTGGCGTCAATCCTGCACGGCTGTGCGGACGACGCCGACAAGCCCTATCTGGAATTTATCGGCGGTGGATTCATTTACAACTATCGCCTGGCGACGGCCGACTACGGCTTCGTCGTGCGCAGGGTGAGGAAGATCCCGGCCGGCGCCCTCATCGAAGCGGAATTCGAGAATCCCAGCGGCGGCCCGCCGATCATCATTCGGCAGGTCGTTCAGTCCACCAGACTTTCCTACAAGTTCGAAACGCCGCCGGTGACCGGCATCGAGGCGGGAAGGGATTATCGGGTTGAAGTCCGATTGATCGACCCGGGCAACGACCAGATCTTCGCGCGCTATTCGAAGTCGTTCCACGCCGACGTGGACCAGGACATTCTTCCGGAGAAACCCCCCGTGATCGGGCCCGGGTATCAGCCGAATCCAGCGGCAAATCGGTAAATCAAGGAGTCGGATTCTTTGAGAAGCCGGGTCCCGGTAACCTCTCGCGTCGGCGTCTGGCCGCGCCTTCGATTTCAGCCAAAATCGTTCTCGCATTGAATGGCGAAAGCGCGTCGTTCATCCATTCCCAGTGGGAGTCCAGAAAATCCGCCTGATGCTGCAGAGAGAGATTCAGTACGCCTGTTCTCGGCGGATCCAGATACTCCTTGTATAAGGCAATGTCGAAACGCATTCCCCGAGCACTCAACGGTGCGATCTCGAGACTGACAATGCCTCTATCGTTGACGACGCGAACGAGAACGTGATCGGCGCTGTAATCCTTGATCGCACCCATGGCGTAAGCTTCTTCGTTCACCAGAACGGACCCGTATTTCCGCACCAGGGATGCGAAGTACCTTTCAATCGCTTCCTCGAGCTGCGCCTTCACGAGATGTAGAGGTCGCTATTCAGCGAATCGATCCGTCGCTCTCACCAGCGCGTCGAGGATTCCCGGCTCGTTCGAGGCGTGCCCCGCGTCGGGTATCAGGTGGAATTCCGCTTCCGGCCATGCGCGGTGGAGCTCCCAGGCGGACTGCGCGGGGGTGCAGATGTCGTAGCGGCCCTGGACGACGACGCCGGGGATATGGCGGATGCGATCCACGTTGTCCAGGAGCTGCGATTCGCGTTCCAGAAAGGCGCCGTTGATGAAATAGTGGCACTCGATGCGGGCGAAGGCGGTGGCGAAGTCTTCGCCGCCGAAGAACTGCACCCGCTTCTCGTCGGGATAGAGCGACAGCGTCGAGCCTTCCCACTGGCTCCAGGCGCGGGCGGCCTCGAGCCGGGTCTTTTCGTCATCGCTGGTGAGGCGCTTGTAATAGGCGGCAACGAGATCGTGGCGCTCCTCTTCAGGGATGGGCGCCAGGTATTTTTCCCACTCGTCGGGAAAGATCGCGCTGGCGCCTTCCTGGTAGAACCACGAGATCTCTTTCTTTCTCAGCAGAAAGATCCCGCGCAGCACCAGCTCGGTGACGGAATCCGGATGCGTCTCGGCATAGGCCAGCGACAGCGTGCTGCCCCAGGATCCGCCGAACACCAGCCAGCGATCGATGCCGAGATGGGTGCGCAGGCGCTCGATATCCTCAACCAGGTGCCGGGTGGTGTTTTCCTCGAGCGATGCGTGAGGCGTGCTGCGACCGCAGCCGCGCTGATCGAACAGCACCACCCGGTAGCGCCCGGGATCGAAGAAGCGCCGATCGAAAAGCTGGGCGCCGGCGCCGGGGCCGCCGTGGATGAACACCGCGGGCTTGCCGTCCCGTGTGCCCACCTCCTCGTAGTAAAGGCTGTGCCCGCCGGTGACGGCGAGATGCCCGGTTTCGTAGGGCTCGGCCGGCGGATAGGCCGGTTTTCGCTGTTCGCTCATAGGCTTAAGTCACTTTCGTCAGCGCATTCCCGGGAACCGAAGTCGCCCCGATTCCGGCAGACAGGTCGATTTTCTGCTACACATCACAATGATTCAGGAATATTTCTCGACCATACTTAATACGGTTGGCGGACAATTTCGGAGGACGCGTGGAAACCTATATCCTCATGGGAGTCGTGCTCATTTGCTTTGTTGGAACCACGTTCGGGTTCCGGTTCCTGATGAGCGACCCTGAGCAGGGCATGATCATCGGCGCCGTGGCAGGGTTGCTGGTTGCGATTGCGGCGGGAGGACTCTATTACTCCCATCTCGCCTCCTGTAGTACCTGTATCTGACGCCGCTCGACGGCAGTCTTCCTTTCCCGGCCGGAATCGGGCCCGGGGATTTCATTTCTCCCTTCGGGCGCCTCGCATTGGATTCAAGCAACCGCCGCTTCGGGCAGGTGCCTTGCGACAGACTCCATCATCACGTCCAGCACCCGGTCCGGCTGCTCCGCCATCAGCATGTGCCCGCAGTTCGAAAGCTCCGTGACCTCGACGTCGGGCAGCGCCGCAATGACTTCTCGAGCGGCTTTCGGTGAAGCCATGATGTCGTTCTCGCCGAGCACCACGCAAACCGGCGCCTTCACCGCGGCTGCGGCCGCCAGTCCGCCGCGATATTCGTTGCAGGCATTGAGATCGTTGTAAAGCACGCCCGGCCCAGAGCGTTCCAGCAGACGCACGGCGCCGCCGGTCATCCACATGCCCGGCGAGGGATTGCCGCCGAGCTGGGCGCCGTAGCCGTGTCCCCACAAGTTCACCATGTCGAAGGCCGCGTGCTCGTCGGCTTTCGCCGCCGAGAGCAGGGCGCCGGTCACCGGCATCGGCACCGAGATTCCAATCAGCACCGCCACGACGACCCGATCCCGGTCCCTCGCTGCGGT
>DATIPL010000517.1:0-4082 GCA_035471965.1 Gammaproteobacteria bacterium | reverse complement strand
CGACATCCGCCTCCGCGGGTGCGCCAACCGCGCACTCAGACCACGTTCTTCAGGACAACGGGTTCATTGCGCCGTAGCGAAGCGGAGGCGAATGGCGGAGAGGGAGGGATTCGAACCCCCGGACCCCCGAAGGGGTCAACTGATTTCGAGTCAGCCCCGTTCGACCACTCCGGCACCTCTCCGTCGTCGAAGCACCGGACTCGGCAGCTCACGCTGTTGCGGTCATCCGGCGCGGGCGGCAATGATAATCGCTCGGAGTAACCAGCGGTACCCCTGACAAGTCGATGCCAGGCGTTCCGCGGCGTCAATCGAGGTGCCAGGTTCCCGGCAGCAGTCGGAGCACAATGAATGCGTGCCTTGATCAAAAACAGACAGTTGGGTAGGAGTGCTCATTGAATCGAGTCGAGTTAAGGAATCCGGCCCAACTTGTTGATTACCGCATCGAAAGCTCGCCCGATAACGAGCAGGAATCGAACAGAAGGAGACGCCGACTACTCGCGGCTCGGGTGCATGTTATACTGCCTTCGCCATCTCACCCTCACTTTTCGAAAAGTAAAAATAGAGGCCGTCCCATCGACGTCCGGTCGATGTTACCCAGCACTCTCTGCGCGATGCACGGTTGCCGTTCCAGAGGGAAGCTACGGACGAAATGCGCCGAAAAAAACAGAACCGGCGCCGCGCTGAGTGACGAGGACTGGATTGTCGATTCCGGATAATTGAACGAAGAACACGAGCGCTCGCAATGGCTGTTTTTCCGCTCCTGGTGATTGACACCGGAACTCGGGGTCACTGGCGTGATCAGCGCCGGAATCCTGCAGCCTTGAATTGAGCTGAAAGTCGGCGAATCCGCCAAGCGCCACTGCGCTCGTTGCATCCGGCGGTGGAACGGGGCTCGATGACTCGTGGGCGGCAGAACGCACCCGCCCGACATCCAGAACGGGCGGCGCCATCCTGAGCGGGTTGCCGAGCGGTCGCCTCCGAAATCATCTCAAAAAAAGAAGATCGAACGATGAAAGCAGCCGAACTCTTCGTGAAATGCCTGGAGAACGAGAACGTCGAGTACCTTTTCGGAGTGCCCGGTGAGGAGAACATCGATGTCATGGATGCCCTGCTGGACAGCAAAATCAAATTCGTGACGACACGCCACGAACAAGGGGCGGCGTTCATGGCCGATGTCTACGGACGACTGACCGGTCGCGCAGGCGTGTGTATGGGAACCCTCGGTCCCGGTGCCACCAACCTCATCACCGGCGTCGCGGATGCCAATATGGACCGCGCGCCGGTGGTGGCAATCGCGGGCCAGGGTGCAACGACCCGGCTTCACAAAGAAAGTCATCAGATTCTGGATCTGGTCGACCTCTTCCACCCGATCACCAAATATGCGGCTCAGATCGCTGAGCCGGAGATTACACACGAGATCGTGCGCAAGGCATTCAAGGTGGCGCAGACGGAAAAGCCCGGCGCCTGCTTCATCGACTTTCCCGAGAACATCGCCGAAGCCGAAGTGGAAGATCAAACGCCCCTGCGGAAGCAGCGACCGTTCAGCCCGGTGCCATCCGAGCAGAAGCTCAAAGAAGCGGTCGAGATTCTCTCCAAGGCCAATCGCCCGCTGATCCTTGCCGGCAACGGCGTGATTCGCGCGGGCGCCGCGCAGTCGCTGGTGCGCTTTGCCGAAACGTTGCGCATTCCGGTGGCCACGACGTTCATGGCCAAGGGCGTGATTCCCTTTTCCCACGAGCTCTCGCTGGGGACGGTGGGACTCAAGGCCCGGGACCTGGTGGGTTTCGGTTTCGAACAGGCCGACGTTGTCGTCTGCATCGGCTACGACATCGTGGAATATCACCCGGAGCAGTGGAATCCGGGCCGCGACAAGGAAATCATCCACATCGACGCGCTGCCCGCGGAGGTCGACCAGTTCTATACGGTCGCCACGGGCGTGCTGGGCGATATCGCCGAGGCGATGCAAGCAATCGCCGAATGGACGATGCCGCAGCAGGAACCACCGTTTGCCTCATTGCGCAAAGCCATCGTGGCCGAGATGTCTGAATTCGCGCAGGACGACGGGTTTCCGGTCAAGCCGCAGAAAATCGTCAGGGATCTGCGCCAGGCGCTCGATCCCGAGGACATCGTGATCTCCGACGTGGGCGCGCACAAGGTGTGGGTCTCTCGCATGTACCAGGCCGAGCGCCCAAACACCTGCATCATTTCCAATGGCTTTGCATCCATGGGCATCGCGGTCCCCGGCGCGCTTGCCGCCAAGCTTGCCTACCCTGACCGCAAGGTCGTGGCGGTGTCCGGGGACGCCGGTTTCATGATGAACTCGCAGGAAGTGGAAACCGCGCTGCGGATGAAGACGCCTTTCGTCGTGCTGATCTGGAGCGATTCCGAGTACGGGCTCATCACATGGCATCAGCTCCGGACCTTCGGGCGTCCCAGCCATGTCTCGTTCGACAATCCGGACTTCGTCAAGTACGCGGAGAGCTTTGGCGCCAAAGGCTACCGGATTGAAAAAGCGGCGAGCCTGTTGCCCACCCTGAAGCGCGCGCTGGCCGACGATACGGTGTCGATAATCGATTGTCCGGTGGACTATTCCGAAAACATGAAGCTCACCGGAAAGCTCAAGGAACTGGAGTCGCCGCTATAGGCGGATCCAGGGTATGGCGGCAGATCATTTTCCGCTGATGGTCTCCGGCACCGCGGCCGCGCGTGACCGGCGGGAGGTACGCGCGCCATTCGACGATTCCCTCATTGCGACCGTCGATACGGCCGGCTCGGAGGCGGTCGAGCAGGCGCTCGCCACCGCCTACGCGCTTTTTCGAAACCGGAGACAGTGGCTTCCGCCGGCGCAACGAATAGAGATTCTCGGCCGGGCGGCGCGGTTGATGCAGGAGCGCTCCGAACACCTGGCGCTGCAAGCGGCGCGCGAGGGCGGAAAACCGCTCATGGACTCTCGGGTCGAGGTGGAGCGCGCCGTTGATGGGATGATCAATTGCGCCGATTTGCTTCGCTCCCGCGCCGGGGACATGGTCCCCATGAACATCAACGCCGCTTCCAAGGACCGGATCGCATTCTCCCGGCACGAGCCCATCGGTGTGGTCGTGGCGGTGAGCGCCTTCAATCATCCCCTGAACCTGATTGTTCATCAGGCGGGGCCTGCGATCGCTGCCGGCTGCCCGGTCGTCGTGAAACCGGCTGACGACACGCCGCTTTCCTGTTTTCGCTTCGTGCAGATTCTGCGCGAATCCGGCCTGCCGGAAGACTGGTGCCAGACGCTGATCACGGAGGACACGCAGGTCGCGACCGAGCTGGTGACGGATCAGCGGGTCGGTTTCTTCAGCTTCATAGGCAGCTCGGCGGTCGGCTGGATGCTGCGCTCACGCCTCGCGCCGGGGGCGCGCTGCGCGCTCGAGCACGGCGGCGTTGCGCCGGCAATCGTTGCGGCCGATGCGGATCTGGATGCGGCGCTGCCCAAATTGGTCAAAGGTGGCTTCTATCACGCCGGGCAGGTTTGTGTGTCCGTTCAGCGGGTGTTTGCCCATCGTTCGGTCGTCGAAAAAATATCTTCAGGCCTCGGCGATTTGGCGGGCAAGCTGACGGTCGGTGATCCGACGTTGCCGGACACCGAGGTGGGACCCCTGATCCGGCTGAAGGAAGTCACCCGGGTCGACGAATGGGTCAAGGAAGCGGTCGAGGCGGGCGCCACGGTGATGTGCGGCGGGCGGGCCTTGTCGCAATCCTGCTACGCGCCCACGGTGCTGGTGGAGCCGCCCGCGGAATGCAGAGTGAGCGCGCAGGAGGTGTTCGGACCGGTGGTCTGTGTCTACGCCTACGATGATCTCGACGAGGCCATCGGACGGGCCAACGCTCTGCCTTACGCGTTTCAGGCTGCGATATTCACCCGGGATTTGAAAACGGCGGCGCATGCATACGCCGGCCTTGACGCCTCCGCGGTCATGGTCAACGACCATACGGCTTTTCGCGTCGACTGGATGCCGTTTGCCGGACTTCGCGAGTCGGGGCTGGGTGTGGGCGGCATTCCCTACACCTTCCGCGACATGCAGATCGAGAAGCTCTGGGTCGGT
>DATIPL010000516.1:0-2870 GCA_035471965.1 Gammaproteobacteria bacterium | reverse complement strand
CCGGGGCGGCGTGCTGGAGAAACTCCTCGGCGTTTCTGAGCTTCAGGTCAACTCCCTTCACTCTCAGGGTATCGACCGGCTCGGCAACGGTTTGAACATCGAGGCGGTCGCCGACGACGGTCTGGTGGAAGCGTACAGCGTCGATGACGCCGCGGCGTTCGCGCTGGCCGTGCAATGGCATCCGGAATGGCGGGTGATGGAAAACCCGTTTTCAAAGAAACTGTTCGAGGCCTTCGGCGACGCCTGCCGTAGCCGCGCAAGAGGATCGTCGAGTCATGACCTCGATCACGCAGTGGTGTAAGGACCGGAACATCTCGGAAGTCGAGGCCCTGATGCCGGACATGGCCGGCGTCGCGCGCGGCAAGATCATGCCGGCGAGCAAGTACTGCCGCGAGGAGGGCATGCGCCTGCCCGAAGCGCTGATCCTGCAAACCATTACCGGAGACTATCCTGTCGACCAGAGCGCGGTGCATCCCGCCGACATCGACATGGTGCTCAAGGGCGACGCCAGCACCATACGCAGAGTGCCCTGGGCGCGGGAACCCACGGCGCAGGTGATTCACGATTGCTATTACGCCGACGGCAAGCCGGTGGACACGGCGCCGCGATACGTGCTGAGGCGCGTGCTGGAGCTTTACGCTGAGCGGGGCTGGGTGCCGGTGATCGCACCGGAACTCGAGTTCAACCTGGTCAAGCCCAACACCGATCCGGATTATCCGCTGGAGCCCCCCATTGGACGCTCGGGCCGCGCAGAGACCGGTCGCCAGTCGTACGGCATCGACGCGCTGGCGGAGTTCGAGCCGCTGATCGAGGACATTTACGCTTTCAGTGAAGCCCAGGAGATCGAGCTCGATACGCTGATCCATGAGTCCGGGGCCGCGCAGATGGAGATCAACCTCCAGCACGGCGACGCCCTCGAGCTCGCCGATCAGGCATTTCTGTTCAAGCGCACCGTTCGCGAGGTGGCGCTGCGCCACAGCATGTACGCCACCTTCATGGCGAAGCCCATGGCGAGGGAACCGGGAAACGCCATGCACATCCATCAGAGCGTGCTGGATCAGGCCACGGGCAGGAACGTTTTCGCCGAAGGCGACGGCAAGCTCTCCAAGCTTTTTCTTTCGCACATCGCCGGACTGCAGACCTATCTTCCCGCGGCGATGCCTTTTTTCGCCCCCAACGTCAATTCCTACCGGCGCATCACCAAGTTCATGGCTGCACCCATCAACGTGCAGTGGGGATACGACAATCGCACCGCCGGGCTGCGGGTGCCGGTTTCCGAGGCCGAGAACACGCGCCTCGAGAACCGGGTTGCCGGCGCGGACTCGAACCCGTATCTCGCCGTGGCGGTATCGCTGGCCTGTGGTTATCTCGGCATGGTGCAGGGGCTCGAGCCGACCGAGCCGCTGGGTACCAGCGCTTACGAGCTTCCCTTCGATCTGCCGCGAAGCCTGGAAGAGGCGCTTGGCAACCTGCGCGAATGCGATCCGCTGATCGAGGTGCTGGGCAAGCGATTCGTCACCGCCTACAACGCGGTCAAGGAAACCGAATTCTTGAGCTTCCTGCGCGTGATCACCTCCTGGGAGCGGGAGCACCTGCTGCTGAACGTTTGAACCGGAGGCGGGCGAGAATCGTTGGCGCATTCGTTGCCGTGGCAAGTCACCCTTGTCGGCGTGACCCCGAAAGCGCGCATCGAAAACCACGAGGACACTGATGGAACACCGTAAGACCGCCGAAGTGTCGGAGCTTCATGCCTTTCTGCAGAGTCATCCGCAAACCACCCACCTGGATGCCTTCGTTATCGACTTGTGCGGCAACGCCATCGGCAAGCGCCTTCCGCGCTCACAGATGGAGAAGCTGTATACGGCGGGAACCCCGGTGTGCGCCGCGATGCAGCTCGTGGACGTGCTGGGCAATACCTCGGATCCCATGGGTCACGGTTTTTCCGACGGCGACCCGGATGCTTTCGCCGTCCCCCTGGCCGGAATGCTGGCGCCTGTGCCGTGGATGGGCCCGAACCGCGCCCAGGTCTTGTGCGAGTACCAGAGCGCCAATGACCGCAGACCTTTGTGGTACGAGCCCCGCCAGGTGCTCAAGCAGGTGGCGGCGCGGTTCGGCGAGCTCGGAATCAAGCCCGTGGTCGCGGTGGAGCTCGAGTTTTATCTGATCGAGGCCAGGCGTCACGCTTCGGTGTCTCCCACGCCCGCATCGTCGCCGCGAACGCGCACGCCGGAATCCCAGGGAAAAGTGCTTTCCCTGGCGAAGCTCGACGAGTTCGACGGCGTCTTGTCCGCCATCGAGCGGGCCTGCGATGCGCAGGGCATTCCGAGCACCACGATGATCAGCGAATACGGGGCCGGCCAGTTCGAGCTCAACCTGGAGCACCAGGATGATCCGGTGCGCGCGGCCGATCACGGCGCGCTGTTGCGCCGCGTGGTGCAGGGCGTGGCCAGGTCCGAGGGCATGGATGCGACCTTCATGTCCAAGCCGTTCTCGGATCAGTCCGGGAGCGGGCTTCACATTCACCTGAGTCTCCGGGACGACTCTGGAAAGAATCTGTTCGATCCTTCAGTGAAGAACGGAGAGGCGACCCTCGGCCACGCGGTCGCCGGCCTGCAGGCCACCATGGCGGAAGCGATGGCGATTTTCGCCCCCAATCTCAACGTCTACCGCCGATTCAAACCGGATCAGTTCGTCCCGGTGACCACCGACTGGGGAGAAAACAACCGATCCGTCGCCTTCCGTTTACCCGTCCACGACGGTGAAAGCCGGCGCCTCGAGCACCGGGTGGCAGGCGCTGAGGCCAATCCCTATCTGGTCATGGCGGCGGTGCTGGCCGGCGTCCATTACGGCCTGAGCAACAAGCCGCAGCC
>DATIPL010000515.1:0-3018 GCA_035471965.1 Gammaproteobacteria bacterium | reverse complement strand
GTTGGGCAACACGAGCTGCATGTCGCGCTCGGTGAGCGGGTAGCCGGAGGCGGCGATTCTGAAGAGGGCGGCGGCGAAAACCTTGGCTTCAGGCAGCAGATGACGAACGTCCATGCCGCGGACCTGATTGGCGCTCACGTCCAGCAGCGCCTCGGCGGCCGGGTTGAGGGAGTGAATGCAAAGTCCCGAGTCGAGCACCAGCACCGCCGTCGTCAGGTTGTCGACGATCAGATGGTCCGGTCGGCGGAGTGGCGTGACGTTGCCCGGCCGCCGGGAGCCAGGCGTGGTTTTGCGTTTGGCGCTCATGGACGGGGATGAGTCGAGCAAATTCCGGACCAGATCCCCGGATTCGTCGAGATAGCGCTCAATCCGCGGCTTTCGGGCGCCCGAATGGGCAATGGCGGCGCCCGTCGGTGGATGCTTTCAGTCGATAAGACACGGAACATGTCCACAGTATGCACCAAAAGAGTGCAGTAGCCGAGAACGCGCTGTGGAAACGCGCTTAATCCTGCACTTGAAGAGCCGTCAGGGGTTCGGTGGCGGAGGCGGCGTCGGCGTTGCGCCGAAACGGGGATCCGGCCCTCCGGGGCTTTTAGATCCCTTCTCGCCCTTGGCACCGCCGCTTCTGCGTTTGCGCCCGGGATCTTGTGGATCTAAGTATGACGCACCGCCGCTCTCGCGCCCGGGATCAGCCGGGTCGTCGTACACCGGACCGCCTTCGCTTTTCGGTCCGCCAATGGCCCTAATCGCGTCATCGAACGGCGTCTCCTCTTCAGGAGGCTTCTCCTCATCGCTGAGGATATCTGAGACGCGCAGAAGGTCGACGGTGATGGTCTGAGTGCGGGCGAGCTCGGCGCCGGTTCCGTCGACGAGGGTGGCGTAGATCTGATGCTTTCCCCGGTTCACGTTGCTCAGCGTGACCACCGCCGCCGTGCTGCGGCCGAACTTGCGTCCGTCCATGAAGATATCGATGGCGTGACCTTCGAACAGGGTGGGGGTGATGGCGAAATTGAGGGTGACGTTACCGGAGTTGTCGCGAACGGTGGCGCCGCTGAGCGGCGAGGCGATGGTGAAGCTGTCGTAGCCGTCGAAGGTCGCCGCGCTTTCCGCATCCGTCTCTGCGCCCGGCGCCGAAGCCGCCGGCGGGGTGTAGGTCACCAGCGGAGGCAGATCGACTCTTTCCGCGCCTTTCTCCGGCTGGCGATCGGAATATTCGATCGAGCCGTCCGGCAACCGCCACTTGTATATTTCCGCCTCGGCGGGAGCCGCGGCGAGCGGGGTGAGCAGCACGAGAATCCACCATCTCATCAATCAACCATATACCAGGGAAACCCCGGCCTCAAGAAGAAAGCGCCCGAAAAACGGGGGGTTAGGTAGACATTCCGGTTCTGAAAAGTGGGCGCCGCGCCCCCTTCAGCGGCGTGGCGGGGCCCGCAAGGAGGGCCGCTCCAGGTGCTTTGCTCACACCATCGGATTCCGCTACGTCGCGGGTCAAAGAAGGCCGGAGGCACGCTTGAGATGAATGGTGATGGTGCCGGTACGGGCGACCTCGGTGCCGCTGTCGTCGACGATGGCGGCATAGATCTGGTGGCTTCCCCGGTTCACGTTGCTCAGCGTGACCACCGCCGCCGTGCTGCGGCCGAACTTGCGGCCGTCAACGAAGATGTCGATACCGTGGCCCTCGATCAGAGTCGGGACGATGGAGAAATTGAGGGTGACGTTTCCGGCGTTATCGCGAATGGCCGAGTCGTTGGCCGGCGAAGTGATGGTGAAGCTGTCATATCCGTCGGCTTCCTCGGCGATCTCCGTTTCCGTCGTCTCGGATGGCGCCGAATTCACCGAAGGCGTGTAGGTCACCAGCGGCCTCAGCTCGACCTTCTTCGCGCCTTCCACCGGCGGACGATCGGAGTACTCCACCGATCCGTCGGGCAGGATCCACTTGTAGATCTCGGCCGCGGCGGAGGTCGCTGCCAGCGCCAGAACCAGTACGGAGATCAGTCGCTTCATCTTCAAAGCATAGATCACGCCTCTGACGGCCTCAAAAAAAAGCCCCCGAAGAACGGGGGCTTAGGTTGACTCTCTCGGATTGGAGAAGTCATCGCCGTGCCCGGGCTGCGGGCATCGGGTGGAGGAAAGAAACGAGTTCCTCAGAGGCTGTAGTACATGTCGAATTCCACCGGATGGGTGGTCATCCGAAAGCGCGTGACCTCCTCCATCTTCAACTCGATGTAAGCGTCTATGCAGTCATTCGAGAACACGTCCCCGGCCGTCAGGAACTCTCTGTCTGCGTCCAGCGCCGCAAGCGCCTGGTCGAGGGAGGAACAGACCGTGGGGATGTCTTTCTCCTCCTCGGGCGGAAGGTCGTACAAATCCTTGTCCATGGGCGCGCCCGGCTCGATCTTGTTCTGAATGCCGTCCAGGCCCGCCATCATCATGGCCGTGAACATGAAATACGGATTTCCGTTGGAATCCGGGAAACGCACTTCGATGCGCCGCCCCTTGGGATTCGCCACGTAGGGAATGCGCACCGAGGCGGAACGGTTCTTGGCCGAGTAGGCGAGCAATGTCGGCGCCTCAAAGCCGGGCACCAGACGCTTGTAGCTGTTGGTTCCCGAGTTGCAGAACGCGTTGAGCGCGCGAGCGTGCTTGAAGATGCCGCCGATGTACCACAGTGCCTCCTGCGACAGACCGGCATACTTGTCGCCGGCAAAGACGTTGGTTTTGCCCTTGCCGAGCGATTGATGGACGTGCATGCCGTTGCCGTTGTCGCCGACCAGGGGCTTGGGCATGAAGGTGGCCGTCTTGCCGTAGGCGTCGGCCACGTTGTGCACGCAGTACTTGTAGATCTGCACCTCGTCGGCCTTCTTGACCAGGGTGTTGAAGCGCACGCCGATCTCGTTCTGGCAGGCGGTGGCCACCTCGTGGTGATGTACCTCCACTTTCATGCCCATCTCTTCCATGGCCGAGCACATGGCGCAGCGCAGGTCGTGGGCGGAGTCGACCGGCGGCACGGGGAAG
>DATIPL010000514.1:0-2548 GCA_035471965.1 Gammaproteobacteria bacterium | reverse complement strand
GAGCAAACCTTCGACGCGGTGGGCGAGCTCCCGAGCGTGCTTCCCTCCGCGTGGGCCCAGTTCTCGGCAGACCGGGAGGAGGGCGGGCTGCTCTGGTTCGTGCTCGCGCTCATCGTCTCCATGGGCTCGGGCGGCCTGGCGGCCCTCGTCTTGAAGTCGCGGGTCACCCCGGGGCTCAAAGATCTCGAACTCGCCGAGCCCGAATCGACCCGGAAGAAAGCCGGGATCCTCTTAACGCGCTTTGGCCTGCACCTCGCCTACGTCGCCGCCTTCGCCTTCGTGGCGCTTGCGGTATACGTGCTGATATTCGACGGGGAACCCAAGGACCGGGTGGCGTTTCTGTTCTATCTCCTGGCGAGCGTGATCTTTCTGACCGTGATCGCGCTCTCTGTTGCCTACCACGCGCCCCGGCGGCCTGCCTTGAGGCTCCCTCTTTACAGCGATGCCGAGGCCCTCCGCTTGCATCGGACCGTGCTCGTGACCGCGGGTTTTGGTGCCTTCGCCTATTTCACCTGCGCGTTGACCGGGACGCTGGGCGTGCTCGGCTACGCGCACCAGCTGTTCCTGATCCTGGTAGGCGTGCTGACGGCAACGCTCATGGTCGTCACCATCCTGGCCGGAAGACAGGCCATCTCGAATGATCTTGCGAGCGGCGCCAGGGCCACGAGCGCGCGCGGCATATTCTCGCGCGTGTGGCCGTGGTGCTTCGCGGTCTTCGTGCCGGTGCTGCTCGCGGGACTGATTGTCAGAGAGCTCCTCTACGATTTCGTCCCCTACGGCGCGGCGCTCGCCACCGTGGCGCTGATGGCGGTGGTGCCCGGCCTCGACGCGCTGCTTTATCGCGATAGCGAGCGGCTGCGTGAAAAAGACAAAGTCATTCATGCGGCCGTCGTCCGCGGCACCCGGCTTGGCGTTCTGGTGCTCGTCGTGGCTCTGTTATGCGCGGCGTGGCGAATCAACCCGTTTGCGATGGGCGAGGGCGGAATCGGGACGCAGATCGCGAACGCCCTCTTACAGATCTCGCTCACACTGCTGATTGTCTATGGCCTGTGGCAGATCGCGCGCATTTCGATTGACAAGAAGATCGCGGAAGAGGACGCCGAGATGGCGGCGCAAGGGATCGATCTCGGCGAGCAGGAGATTGGCGGCACCGGGCTTTCCCGCACGCGCACCCTGCTGCCGCTGGTGAAGCGCACGGTGCAGATCACGCTCGCCGTCGTTTCACTGATGATCATCCTGAACTCGCTCGGCGTCGAAATCACACCCCTGCTCGCGGGCGCGGGCGTAGTCGGACTTGCCATTGGATTCGGCTCCCAGACGCTGGTCCGGGACATCGTCTCCGGCGCGTTCTTCCTGATGGATGACGCCTTCCGGATCGGCGAGTACATCGACGTCGGCAGCGTCAAGGGCGCGGTGGAAAAAATGTCGGCGCGTTCCGTCAGGCTCAGACATCACCGCGGCGCCATACACACGGTGCCTTTCGGCGAGATCAAGACGCTCACCAACTACAGCCGCGATTGGGCCATCATGAAGCTCGCTTTCCGGGTGCCCTTCGACACCGACGTCGACAAGGTGCGTAAAATTCTGAAGCAGACGGGGCTCGAGCTCGCCCGGCACCCCGACATCAAGGACGACTTCATCCAGCCTTTCAAGTCACAGGGCGCAACGGAAGCCGACGATCACGGCTTCATCATCAAGACCAAGTTCATGTCGAAGCCCGGGAAGCAGTATGTGATCCGCCGCTACGCTTTCGCCGCGGTGCAGAAGGCATTCAAGGATCACGGCATCGAATTCGCCACGCCCAAGGTCGAGGTCATCTTTGACGAAGACGAGAACAAGAGCCGGGAGAAGACCGGCGAGCCGTCAAGAGACCGAGAAAAGGCCATCTCCGGTGCGGCGGCGAGCCAGGCGGTGAACCTCGCGGACGGTTCGACGGGGTGACGGGGGCCGCCCGCGGCCTCGATGATCGGGGGTGTGCCTCGCATGGGGAGCGGGCACGCCGCGGCCTGGCCCAGAGCGGGCGGCGAAACACTGACGGCTGGACAGGCTGAAATTCCCGCAATGCCGGAAACAGGCTCGAGATGCCAATTGAAAAAATAGATACGCTCGTAGTCGGCGGCGGCCAGGCCGGCCTGGCGATGAGCGAGCACCTGAGCAACTCGAGCGTGCCGCACCTCGTACTGGAGCGGCACCGGATTGCGGAACGCTGGCGCTCGGAAAGATGGGACTCACTGGTCGCCAACGGCCCGGCCTGGCATGACCGGTTCCCCGGCATGGCGTTCCCCGGACTCGACGCGGATGCCTTCGCGCCGAAGGAGGGGGTGGCGGACTATTTCGTCGCCTATGCCGAGATGATCTCCGCTCCCGTCCGCTGCGGCGTGGAGGTCAGGGTAGTGCAACGGCATGCCGGCCGGCCCGGCTTCCGTGTCGAAACGTCGGAAGGCGTGATCGAAGCCGACAGCGTGGTGGCCGCCACCGGGCCTTTCCAGCGCCCCGTCATCCCGGCCATTGTTCCTCAAGCTACGGGGATCCCGCAGATCCATTCCAT
>DATIPL010000513.1:0-6066 GCA_035471965.1 Gammaproteobacteria bacterium | reverse complement strand
TGCCGGCCAGGGAAATCCGGTTCTTCTGTCGCGGTGTCGCGTCTATATTTTGTTTATCATCGAGAATAAATTCAGCTTGACGAGTTTTCAAATCGCCGCGAGGATCTGCATTAGGGCTTATGGAATTCCGTCGCTCCAAGCCGAGCGATTGAAAATTGCCGCATTCGAGAGCAAGTTGAGTACAAGCGTATTGACACATGTCTGTGATCGAAACGACTGAGGTATGTTTGCCTCCCGGGCGCAGAGTGCAATGGCTGCTTATACGCGGCATCCGATGGAGTATCCATGCTGGTGCCTTGATCGGTATTTTTTTTGTCGGGTTTTCGTTTCCGGCCGCGGTCGCGTTGATCATCGGTGTCGTGCAGGGAATGTTTGCTGTTACGTTGTGCTACCACCGATACTTCGCGCATCGCTCGTTCAGCACCAGTCGCTGGTTTCAGTTTATTCTCGCGCTATGGGGTGCTACCAGCTTGCAGCGGGGGCCGCTCTGGTGGGCAGCTGTCCACCGTCACCACCACGGCTGTTCCGATACTGATCGAGACTGGCATTCGCCCAGGCATGGCTTCTGGCACGCGCATAATGGCTGGCTGGAATCCCCGCGTATTCTCGACGTCGATTATGAGAGGGTTTCGGATTTGAGCCGCTATCCAGAGCTTCGACTGTTGGATACTTTTTATCATATCCCGGGACTCCTCATGATCGCGTTCCTCGCGATGACCGGCGCGTATCTCGATTCCCATCGACCCGAATTGAACACGAGTGCATGGCAACTGGTGGTATGGGGTTTCTTTGTCCGTACGGTAATCGTCTGGCAGCTGACTTTTACCACCAATTCGGTATTGCACAGATGGGGAAAGCAGAGATTCGATAATGGCGATGACAGTCGCAATAACTACCTCCTGGGCATCATCAACCTTGGCGATGGTTTCCATAACAACCATCATCGTTGGCCGACATCGGCGCGCCACGGATTTTACTGGTGGGAGCTCGATTTGACCTACTGTCTGATAAAGCTCCTGGAGGCATCGGGAATGGTACGCGACGTCAAGACGCCCCCCGCCACGGTGCTGCGACAGGGACGTGCTCGTGCAGATCCGTGAGCCGTCTTCCCGTGGACTGGACCGGGCGTCAGCTTTTTTCCGGTCCCGGTGCAGATCGGAGAGGCCGACGTCACGGGTAAGATCTTCAGGCCGTAGATTTCCCGGAGCTTTCGACCTGGATGCGAAAGAACGGGAGCCGGCGAGCTCAAGACGGCTGTGAAAAGCAGATTATCTTCGGCCCTTGGTCACAGCTCGCGACTGGAAGCATCAGCGTCGGTACCCGGTACCGTCCAAGCGCTCGAGCTGGCGGATCAGCGCTGGCCACTCGAGCCCGGCCTCGATAAAGCCGCCCGGGCCGTACATTTTCAGCCCCTGGGCGATGGTGTGCTGCTGGGTCTCCCTGGAAACGGGATTCAGCTCCGCGCCGCCGGAGAGTGCGTCGATCTGCATCCGGCAGGCGGTCTCCAGCCGATACATCCAGACGAAGGCTTCGCCCATGGTCCTGCCGACGCTCAGCAGCCCATGGTTTCGGAGAATCATCAGCTTCTTCCCGCCCAGATCGCCGACGATACGCGGACGTTCGCCCGGATCCAGCGCCGCCCCCTCGAAGTCGTGGTAGGCAAGCCATCCCATCAGCGTGAGCGCCTTCTGGCTTGCCGGCAGGAGCCCCTGTTTCTGCATCGCCACCGCGGTGCCGAAGCGGCTGTGGGTGTGAACGATGCAGTTGGCGTCGGGGACCGCCATGTGGATAGCGCCGTGGATGACGAACCCCGCGGGGTTGGCGGGATAGCCGCTTCCGCCGATGACGTTGCCCTCGTGGTCGACCTTGGTCAGGGAAGTGGCAGTGATCTCATCGAACAGCATGCCGAAGGGGTTCAGTAGAAAATGATCCGTACCCGGAATGCGCGCGGAAAAGTGGGTGTTGTTGAGATCGGTCCAGCCGTAGATGACCGCCAGACGATACGCCGCGGCCAGATCAAGGCGCATGCGCCATTCGTCGGCAAGCATGTCCGGTCGCGTCTCGGATGCACTGCTGACAGTCTTGGCGTCAGCGGTCATGGTGCCTCATCTCTTCACGCTGGCTTCGCGCAGTCCGTGGACGCCGAATGAACGCGTTACTTGAGCTCCAGCGCTCTCAGCATGTCGCCGTCTTTCTCGTAGGTGACGAGAATGCCGCCGCTATCGTTTTGATACGCGTGATAAAGGATGCTCGAGATCTGGTCAAGCAGTGCGGCGTCGGCGGCCAGCGTCACCGGGCTCATGGTTTCAGCGTCCAGCAGGGTAAACGTACCTGCGCTCTTGCTCAGAGACAGCAGCCTGCCCGCATGGGTGCCGGATCCCGCGGCGTCACAAGCCAGGGTCAGGCACGGCGCACCGGCGAGAAGCGTAAACAGAGCGGCAGATTTGATCGCGGTCGAATGTTTCATTGCTGGCATCTCCTCGGAGATCGTTCTCGCGGACGATTCGACAACTGGAAAACCGGGGCTGCGTCCGAATATATCATTTTTCCGCCGATCCACGGCGCCCCGGTGCAACATCCGGGATCAGAAAAGAGCGCGCTATAATGCGGCGCGCTGCGGCAGGAAAAACAGGGCGCCGCGATGCAGAGAGATCGAGCGGCTGATGCCCAGACGGTTGAAAACAGAGCAGATCGCCGATTACCTGAAGAACGGATTTGTCGCTCCGGTCCCGGCGCTGTCGTCGGAGGAAACGGCGATGTTTCGCCGTCGCTTCGAGGAATACGAGCGTCTTCATCAGGGCTGGTACGCGCTTTCCAAGGGACAGAAGCTCTACCTGCTTCAGACCTGGGCCAGGGACATCGCCTGCCACCCATCCATTCTGGACGCGGTGGAAGACGTGCTTGGACCGGACATTTTTCTCTGGGGCCTGAGCCTGTTCGTAAAGGAGGCGAGGGATCCGGGTTACGTTTCCTGGCACCAGGATTCGACGTACTGGGGATTGAGTCAGCCGGACGTGGTCACCGCATGGGTCGCGTTATCGCCGTCGACCCGCGAAAGCGGCTGCATGAAGATGCTTCCCGGGAGCCACGCGCTCGAGCAGCTACCCCATAACGACACCCTGGCGGAACATAACCTGCTTACCCGCGGGCAGGAGATTGCCGTCGAGGTGGACGAGGACGTTGCGGAATACCTGGTTTTGCAGCCCGGTGAGATTTCGTTGCACAACATCCGCACCATTCATGGCTCAGAGCCCAACCGATCCAATGAACGGCGCATCGGTGTGGCCATGCGCTATATCGCTCCCCATGTGAAACAGACCAATGCCGAGCAGGACAGCGCCTGGCTGGTGCGCGGCGAGGATCGCTACCATCACTTCGTTCACGAAACGCCGCCGAAAGACGACATGGACGACGCTGCGCGGGCCGAGCATGACCGGATCATGAAGCTGAGGCAGGGGATCCTGTACGACGGGGTCCTGGGCAAACCGGCCCACCTGGACACTTGAGTGTCCCTGACAACGCATTGAGCGGCGGGGAATTATCGGTCATCGTCGTTCAAACCTTCAGTGAGCATTTTCAGGTCGAGCATCCTGATGGCGCTGATTGCCGCTTCGAAGGCGCCTTCGGCGCAGAGCCCGCTGATGGACGCGTTCTCGTAACCGTTGAGGGCGGCCTGGATGCAGGCCGCGCGAACAGCTTCGGCGATCTCCTGGTCCGGGCTGCGCGAGCCAGATAGGATCATATTATTCACACTCCAGACTTGTTGACGCCTGTTCCGGGTTTCGATGCACCTTAGCACGTTCGGCTGGGCAATTTTTACGCCGGAATTCTTGCCGTGAGCGCTGCCCTTACAATCGATTGCTCCAACACAATCGTGTACTGCAGCCGCTGGCGCGAATGCGTCGCTTTCTATCGCCACGGAATCGGCCTGGAGGTCGTGTTCGAGAACGACTGGTTTGTGGAGTTTGCCCTGAACTCCACCTCGCGGTTGAGCGTCGCTGACGCTCGACGCGCCAGCATCGAAAGCGCTGACGGCAGGGGCATCACTTTGACCTTCAAAGTGAGGAACATTACCGTCGCGCATCGGGTGCTTCGAGAACGCGGCCTGTCTCCGGGAAAAGTCGAAAAGCACGCGTGGTGCGCCGAGGTTTTCTACCTGCGCGATCCGGACGGTAACCGCATCGAGTTCTGGTCGGGCTGAGCGGTCTCTTCGGTCTTAAATGGAGCCGGTGATCAAATGTCCGATGCCACAATACTGACCCAAAAAGTGGGAATGCTGTCGGGAAAGCTTGTCGAGCTTGGCCAGTTCGGTCAGCGAGGTACGGAGCTTCAATACAGCTTTGTCAGGCTCGCTGAGGAAAACGGTGACATCACTACTTTGCATCGAATGGCGGTTCCGGCGGAATTGAACAAGCTATTGGAAATCGACAAATCCGTCGATTTGTTTCTCACCAAGCGGGGCCTCTGGCATTACTGTTACGGAATCCGGATCGACGGCAATTCGGCTCAGTCCTACCGTGGCTATCGTCTCTTTTATATCTTCAATCGTCTGATGATGTACGTGAACATCATATTCGGCGTGTATCTTCTGATGACGCCCGGCATCGTGTGGGCCGGCGCGGGACTTCTGATATTCGGCCTGCTGTTCGCATTTCTGGGACCCGCGAGCCCCCGGCGTATGCAGGCGTTTTTTCTTTCCCACGTGAACGCTGAGGCGGCTGGCAGCGGGCAGCGAGAAGAAACCTCGAGCAGATGACTCCCGGACGCCGGCGCCTGATGGCCATGAATGTGGGTCATTCCGTTTGGCGGCCCCTGAAACCTTGGCCTAGACTCAGTCTGGGCGCGGCCAAAAGCCGCGGCGTTATCGCATTGGAATCAATCAATCGAACTCGAGGAGGGATTGATGCGAACTTTGACACAAACGCTGGCCGGGGTGATGTTACTGGCGCTGATGAGCGTGGCACCCATCTCCGCTCAGGAGATATCGGTAGATATCTCCGTCGCCCGGGATATAGTCGACCGAATGCCCATGGGCGAGGGCGAAAAATTTCCGGCGGACGTCGGCGAGGTGTGGTGCTGGACCCGCGTCACCGGAGCCGATCCGGGAACTGTCCTAGAGCACGTATGGATGCGCGGCACGCAGAAGATGGCAATAGTACCGCTCGAAATCGGTGGACCGTCCTGGCGCACTTACAGCAGCAAGACCATTCCGCCGGAGTGGTCGGGAGACTGGTACGTGTACGTCCGTGACACCGATGGGTACATTTATGCCATTGAGAATTTTACCGTTGGAGAGGCTATGTAGCTGTTCTGGAAGTGGATTAACGGGGTCCGGCCCGGAATACCTGAAGCGTGCGTAACGACGTTTCGGCGCCGGGCCCTGAGATCAGAATTCTGCATTGGCTCCGGCTTCAGTCTCCTCAGGGGTTCTGTCTCGATTAGAATAACGATAATCTGGAACGGTTTACGGTTTCGCGCGTAACACCCCGTTGCGGGCGACGCGGCATCATGTGGCTCGCGAACATACAGATCGTTCAAACCATCGTCTGGGTCATTGCCGGGACGGCCGCTTGGAGGCTGTGGGATTCCCCGTACGACTGGCTCGTTTGGACAATCATCCCGCTGCTGATCTTCGAGCTGGGCGTTGCGGCGACGCTCAAGCGCGTGGTGCAGGAGCGGAGCAGCGAGATGGTGAAATCGCCGGAAGAGCTCGATACCTTCAGAAGAGTCTGGGGAAGGATTCATACGGCAGTGTGCCTGGTCGCGGTGATTCTGGGGATCTACGGCCATACGCTGGCCTGAGACGCCGGGACGCTCGCTGGCCGTTGTTCCCGGCGCCGCGCTGAATCGGCCGGGCTCGAACTCAAACCGGCTCTTCGTCGAACTGCTTCGCGCCTTCGGGTATGACCACGCCCGGAACCCTGCGTGACGTCCAGATGTGGACCGCTTCAGAGAGGTCCACCGCCTCGTCCAGCGATCCGCCTTTAACCGTCAGCGTCTCGGAGAAGACTGAAGACTGATGCCAGATCCGCGATCCGCATTCGGGGCAGAATACACACTCCACTT
>DATIPL010000512.1:0-3028 GCA_035471965.1 Gammaproteobacteria bacterium | reverse complement strand
CCTTGTAGACCGGATCGTGCGACGGCACCAGCAGCCCGACGATGGCGTGGCCCGCCTCGTGGAAGGCGGTGAGGCGCTTCTCCGCCTCGCTCATCACCATGGACTTGCGCTCCGCGCCCATCATGATTTTGTCCTTGGCCTTCTCGAACTTTTCCATGTCCACGGTGCGCTGGTTGGCGCGGGCTGCGAACAGCGCCGCCTCGTTGACCAGGTTGGCCAGATCGGCACCCGAGAATCCCGGCGTGCCGCGGGCAATGATGCTGGCGTCCACGTCCTTGTCCATGGGCACCTTGCGCATGTGCACCTTGAGGATCTGCTCGCGTCCGCGGATATCCGGAAGCGGAACCACCACCTGACGGTCGAATCGGCCGGGACGCAGCAGCGCGGGATCGAGCACGTCGGGTCGGTTGGTGGCGGCGATGACGATGACGCCTTCGTTGCCTTCGAAGCCGTCCATCTCCACCAGGAGCTGGTTCAGGGTCTGCTCTCTTTCGTCATGCCCGCCGCCGAGTCCCGCTCCGCGATGTCGACCGACGGCGTCGATCTCGTCGATAAAGATGATGCACGGCGCGTGCTTCTTTGCCTGTTCGAACATGTCACGAACGCGCGACGCGCCGACTCCCACGAACATTTCGACGAAATCGGAACCGGAAATGGTGAAAAACGGAACTTTGGCTTCACCGGCGATGGCGCGCGCCAGCAGCGTCTTGCCGGTGCCCGGCGGTCCCACCATCAATACGCCGCGCGGGATCTTTCCACCCAGCTTCTGGAACTTTGCCGGGTCACGCAGAAAATCGACCAGCTCGGCGACTTCTTCCTTCGCCTCGTCGACGCCGGCGACATCGGAAAACGTCACTTTGACCTGATCCTCGCCAAGCAGCCGCGCCCGACTCTTGCCGAACGAAAGCGCACCGCGGCCACTGCCGCCGCCCTGCATCTGACGCATAAAGAATATCCAGACTGCGATTAGAAGCAGCATGGGGAACCAGGAGATGAAAATCTGCATCAGAATCGACTGCTGCTCGGGCGGCTTTGCCTCGATCGTCACGCCGTTCTCAAGCAGGTCGCCTATGAGAGCGCGGTTATCGGTTTCGGGGGTGTAGGTCTTGAAGCGTTCACCCGTCTGCAGGACACCTTCGATATTGCGTCCTTCAATGGTGACTTTCTGCACACGACCCATCTTGACGTCGTTGATGAACTGGGAATAGTCAACACGGTCGGGCCCGGCATGTCGTGGTCCAAAACTGTTGAACACCGACATCAGGACCAGGGCGATAACCACCCACAGAATGAGATTCTTAGCCATATCGTTCAATTACCGCGCCCCCGGAGAACATTTTCGCTGGCGTCGCCGATGATGCGCGAAGGTCTCCTGTTCGGGCTATTGCTCCAGTTAATTCGGATGCGCGCAGCAGACCGCGCCCAGCGTAAGTTGCAGTCGTTACTATACACCATAGCCGCGCGCCAGAAGGTAGATCTCGCTGGATTTATCCCTGGAAGCGCCCGGTTTTCGGACCACAACCGAAGCGAATCTTTGCTGCACCTGATGCTTGATTTCCTCCAGCGCGTCACCATGAAACGCTTTTACGACAAACGTTCCTGAAGGCGCGATCACGTCCTCAGTAAACCTCAGAGCGCTGACCGCCAGCTCCAGCCCACGCGCCTGATCCGCGTCCTTAATGCCACTCATATTGGGGGCCATGTCGGACATTACAACGTCCGCCCGCGCCGATCCGAGAAGGTCTCGCAGCCGACCCGCCGTTGAAGGATCGAGAAAATCACCCTGTACCAGTTCGACCCTTCCGAGCGGCTCAAGCGGGAGCCTGTCAACCGCCAGTACGCGACCTGAATCGCCGACGCGCTCAGCCGCCACCTGCGACCAGCCCCCCGGCGCGGCCCCCAGATCAACCACCACATCGCCGCGCCGGAACAGATGGTCACGCTCATCCATCTGAATGAGCTTGTAGGCGGCCCGCGAGCGATAGCCGGCGCGCCTCGCTGATTGGACGTATTTATCCCGCTGACGTTCCTTGAGCCAGCTACTTTTGCGCTTACTGCGGCTCATGTATGGTGGCGGCCGAATCGAGCCGTGAGCAAGTGGCAGCTTCAGAGGTCATGCCAATCAGACCCAGCGACGGGCCGGTCCCGGCCGAGAAGAGACGCCGCCTCCGCGCCCGCGCCCACCGCCTCAAGCCGGTGGTGATTGTCGGTTCCTCGGGTGTCACCAGTGGCGTGACTGCAGCGCTGGAGCAGGCGCTGGAGGACCATGCGCTGATCAAGATCCGGGTCAAGGCGGACGATCGCGTGAGGAGGCGCGAGATCATCGATGAGCTTTGCACCGCCTGCCGGGCGCATCCGATCCAGATCATCGGGCATGTTGCGGTGCTGTTCCGGGAACCGAAAGACGAATCGCTCCGAGCGGCCCTGTCAGAGATACTGAACTGAGAGGATCTCGTACTCCACCTCACCGGCGGGCGTCACGACCACTACCACCTCGCCCTCCTCTTTTCCGATAAGGGCCCGGGCGATAGGGGAGGAAATCGAGACCAGACCCGACTCCACGTCCGCTTCCATCTCTCCGACAATCTGGTAGCGAACTTCTTCGTATGTTTCCACTGTGGTGAGTTCGACCGTTGCGCCGAACACCACACGTCCGTCCGCACTCAGCTTACTGGTATCGATGACCTCCGCGTTGGCGAGCCGGCTCTCTATCTCAGCAATCCTGCCTTCTACGAACGCCTGCTGTTCCTTTGCCGCGTGGTATTCCGCGTTCTCGCGCAAATCACCGTGGGCCCGCGCTTCGGCAATGGCGTTGATGATTTTCGGACGCACTTCACTCTTGAGAGTCTGCAGCTCTTCTTTAAGTTGTCTTGCGCCTCGCACCGTGATCGGGGATCGGGTCATGCGACCACCTCTTTATGCAGGTCCTGAAGGCGATTCACCTCGACGACGCTGCTTGCCTTGATAGCCAGCAGCGTTGCCTTGGCGCCGGCCATTGTCGTCGTGTAGCAGACCTTGTGCTGCAGCG
>DATIPL010000511.1:0-10918 GCA_035471965.1 Gammaproteobacteria bacterium | reverse complement strand
CCAGCTTTCCGAGATCGTCACCAGGGTCGTGGATCCGCACGTGTCCGCGGCCTGAGGATCCGGTGGCGAACGACCTCGACCGCTGGCTGGGCCGATTCAACGGTCACCTGAGCGGCGAGCGAAACCTTTCGAAGAGAACCTGCCAGAGTTACCGTCGCGACCTGATCCGTTTCGGCGAGTTTTTGACTCAGCAGGCCGGCGCCGGCATCGACGCCGTGGACGCGGGCCACGTGCGCGCCTATGTCGCCTGGCGACACCGCCGGGGCGTGAGTGGCCGCACCATCCAGCGCGAACTTTCCGCCCTGCGCACCTTCTTCGCCTATCTGTTGCGTGAGGGTGAGTTGGGGGCGAATCCCGCCGTCGGGGTGGGGGCTCCAAAATCGATACGAAAGCTGCCGAGCGTCCTGGACGCGGATCAGGTTGCCGGTCTGTTGAATTTCGATGATGAATCACCGCTTGCGGTTCGCGACGGAGCCATGCTGGAGCTGGTGTATTCTTCCGGCCTCAGACTGTCCGAGCTGGTCGGTCTCGATCTCGTGGACGTCGACCTGGATGAAAGCCTGGTGGCGGTGACCGGTAAAGGGCGCAAGCGGCGCATCGTCCCGGTGGGCGCGCACGCGCGTGCGGCGATAAAGCGCTGGCTCGCGCAGCGCCCGGCGCTCGTAAAGGGATCCGCGAAAGCGCTGTTTGTCAGCGCAAGAGGCGGCCGTTTGAGCCCGCGCGCGGTACAGCTGCGGTTCGAGCGCTGGGCCCGGATCAAGGGAGTGGATGCCCGTCTCCACCCGCATCTTCTGCGTCATTCCTTCGCCAGCCACCTGCTGGAATCCAGCGGTGATCTTCGCGCCGTTCAGGAGCTCCTGGGCCACGCCGACATCAGCACCACCCAGGTGTACACCCACCTGGACTTTCAGCATCTGGCCAAGGTCTACGACAAGGCTCATCCCCGCGCCCGCAAGCGGCAGCATAACGCCGGCTGAGCGCGCCAGATTCTCGAATTCGCCTTCTTCGCGACCACGTTTCGGCGGTCTCTGATGTAAGATCGCGCTTTCTTGGCTCTTACGCGGGACGTTTCAATGGAATCCTTTCAGGGAACGACGATCCTCACGGTGCGTCGCGGTAACAAGCTCGTGATGGGAGGAGACGGTCAGGTATCTTTCGGCGACTCCGTGATGAAAGGCAATGCACGCAAGGTGCGCCGCATCTACAAGGACCGGGTGGTTGCCGGCTTCGCCGGGGGTACGGCCGACGCTTTCACGCTGTTCGAGCGCTTTGAAGGCAAGCTGGAGCAGCACCACCACCTGACGCGCGCCGCGGTTGAGCTGGCAAAGGACTGGCGAACCGATCGCATGTTGAGAAGACTGGAGGCTCTTCTAATGGTCGCTGATGCCTCCGCGTTCCTGGTTATTTCAGGGAACGGAGATGTCATCGAGCCGGAGCACGACTGTATGTCCATCGGATCGGGAAGCGGCTATGCATTGGCCGCGGCCCGGGCCCTGCTGGAGCAGACCGAGCTGGACGCCCGCGCCATCGTGGAGAAAAGCCTCAATCTTGCCGCGGACATTTGCATCCACACCAACCATCACCTCACTATTGAGGAGCTGGACGCAATCGCGGACTGACGGCCGATTCGGAAATCTCCTGATGATCCGGCCGGGTTCCGCGCCCATATCCCGAGGTTAACACCGCTTATGTCGCATATGACGCCGCGCGAGATCGTACACGAACTTGACAAGCACATCGTCGGGCAGAGCGCCGCCAAGCGCGCGGTCGCGATCGCGCTTCGCAATCGCTGGCGCCGGACCGAGGTGCCAGAAATCATTCGCAATGAGATCTTCCCCAAGAACATCCTGATGATCGGTCCTACGGGGGTTGGAAAAACGGAAATTGCCAGGCGGCTCGCGAGGCTCGCGAACGCCCCTTTCATCAAAGTAGAGGCGACGAAGTTCACAGAAGTGGGCTACGTAGGGCGCGACGTTGAATCCATAATTCGGGACCTCACGGACGTGGCCGTCAAAATGCGGCGCGAAAGGGAAATGAGCAAAGTGCAGAGCCGCGCTGAGGAATCCGCCGAGGAGCGGCTGCTGGACGTTTTATTGCGACCCGCGCGAACGGCATCGGATGATCGTCCCGACACTTCTTCGGGCACGCGGCAGAAATTCCGCAAGAAACTACGCGAGGGGGACCTCGATGATCGAGAGATTGAAATCGAGCTCAAATCGCCCGGCG
Organism: Gammaproteobacteria bacterium; assembly: GCA_035471965.1. Classification (GTDB taxonomy): domain Bacteria; phylum Pseudomonadota; class Gammaproteobacteria; order HK1; family HK1; genus CAMYJH01. The sequence continues at coordinate 8,692 of DATIPL010000511.1, read as the reverse complement.
TGGGAGTGGAGATTATGGCACCCCCGGGAATGGAGGAAATGACATCGCAGCTTCAGGGGATGTTCCAGAATCTTTCCGGAAGCCGCACCCGCACCCGCAAGCTCAAGGTCAAGGATGCCTTCAAGCTGCTCACCGAAGAAGAAGCCGCGAAGCTCATCAACGAGGAAGACCTGAAGTCCGCGGCGCTGACCGACGTTGAGCAAAACGGCATAGTCTTCATCGATGAAATCGACAAGGTCTCTCGCAGATCGGAATTCAGCGGCACGGATGTGTCACGGGAAGGGGTTCAGCGGGACCTGCTGCCGCTGGTGGAAGGATCCACGGTGACCACCAAGTACGGCATGGTGAAGACCGATCATGTTCTGTTCATTGCTTCCGGAGCATTCCACATGGCGAGGCCGTCGGACCTCATTCCAGAGCTTCAGGGCAGACTGCCGATCCGGGTCGAGCTCTCGCCCCTTGGCACTGCGGAATTCGTCAAGATTCTCACCGAGCCCGATGCTTCACTGACGGAGCAGTACGTCGAACTGATGAAGACTGAGGGGGTTACGCTCCAGTTCTCTCAGGATGCGGTCAAGCGGATCGCTGAAGTCGCATGGCAGGTCAACGAGAGCACCGAGAACATCGGTGCCCGCAGGTTGCATACGGTGCTCGAGCGGCTGCTCGAAACCATATCTTTCGAGGCGCCTGATCACGCCGGCGAGACAGTGAGCGTGGACGCCAAATACGTGGATAAGCACCTGTCAGAACTGCTCGCCAACGAAGATCTCACGCGCTACATCCTTTGAGAACAGAAGCGTTCGAGCCCGTCACAAGCCATCGTCATGTCCGTACCGACTCCGACAGAAATTAACTATCACCGCGAGACGCGGGTGATGGAGATCACATTCTCGACCGGTGAGCGCTTCCGGTATTCGGCGGAGTACCTGCGCGTTCATTCGCCTTCGGCCGAGGTGCGCGGGCACGGCCCCGGGCAGGAGGTGCTGCAGATCGGCAAGGAAAACGTTTCCATCGATCGCATCGAGCCCGTAGGTAACTACGCGGTCAGGTTGTGTTTCGACGATGGGCATCACACAGGATTGTATTCCTGGGAAGAGCTCTGGAGGCTCGGTCGCAATAAGGACGAGTTATGGCGGATATACCTTGAACGTCTCGAAGCCGCCGGCCACAAACGTTCGGCGGGATCACGGCGGACGGAATGAACCGCACGTAGTCGCACAAAGAATGTCGGATCGATTTACACACTTCGGATACGAGCGCGTGGCGGAGGGCGACAAGGCCGGGCGGGTGCGCTCGGTCTTTGATTCGGTCGCGGAGCGATACGACTTGATGAACGATCTCATGTCGCTCGGCCTGCACCGGCTGTGGAAACGATTTGCCCTGGAGGCTGCCGCTGTTCGTCCCGGCGAGCGCGTGCTCGATCTCGCCGGCGGAACGGGTGATTTGACCCTGATGCTGGCACCAAAGGTCACCGCCTCGGGGCGGGTGGTACTTTCCGACATCAATCCCGCGATGCTTTCGCGGGGCCGGGTTCGGCTGATGGATAAGGGCATGGTGGAAGGGGTGGATTTCGTCCTCGCCGACGCCGAGCGGCTGCCGTTTACGAAGGCAAGCTTCGACTGCATCTGTATTGCTTTCGGATTGAGAAACGTCACCCGAAAGTCTACAGCGCTGAAATCCATGTACGATGCGCTTCGGCCCGGCGGCAGGCTGATTGTGCTTGAATTTTCCCGGGTAACCGTTCCCGCGCTCAAGACTCTGTACGACGCCTACAGTTTCAGCGTCATACCCTGGCTCGGGCGCGTAGTGGCCCATGACGCCGCGAGCTACCGCTATCTGGCTGAATCCATACGCATGCACCCGGATCAGGAATCGCTCAAACAGCTGATGCGCTCAGCAGGATTCGAGCGGCTGGAGTTTTTCAATCTGACCGGGGGTGTCGTCGCGGTGCATCGGGGCTACAAGCTGTGAAGGCCGATTCGGTCACCTACGCGCGCTTCGGCGTGCGCGTTGCCGCCGGAACGATTGACCTCACCTTGCTCGCCTTGGCAGTGGCGGTGCTCAGCTGGCTGGGGATCGAAATCCAGGCCGCTGATCTGGACAGTCGTGCCGAGCTGTACGACGCCATCGCGCGACTCTGGAGCGAGGTGCTGCTGGTGCCGGTGGGGGTCCTGATGGTGGCGGCCATGACGCTCAGCTGGGAGCGGTTTCTTGCCACGCCCGGCCAGCTGTTGATGGGTTGTCGCGTTTTGCGGCGCGGGCCGGCCAAATCTCTCAACCCGTTTATCGCCCTTTGGCGCGCCGTTGCGATGCTGATGCTCGCCGGTCCGGCTGCCGTTCCGCTCCTCACAATGTTTTTCGATCGGCGCCGGCGGGCGGCCCACGACTGGCTTTCCGATTGCGTGGTAGTGGTCGAGGACGAGTCGCAGGCTTCTCTGGACGAATGGCTGAGCGAGCTCGATTGATCGATTCTGCACCGCCCCTGCAGCTGGCCGAGTCTCTAATCAATCGAGCGCTCGAGCTCGATCCTGAGTTTCTCGAATCACTGGAACCCTTGAGCGGCAAACTCGTTGCCCTCGACCTCAGCGGCATCGAGCTGACGATATTCTTTTCTCTCGATGTCAACGGCGTAACCCTTTACGAGCGCAGCGAGGCGGGGGACATCCACGGTACCCGTTCTCCCGATATCGGTATCCGCGGTAGTCCGGCGGCGCTGTTGCGCATGGTCGGGGCGATGCGCCGCGGCGACGCAAGCTTTGGCGAGGAGGTTCGGTTGAGCGGCGATATCGCGGCGCTGGAATTGTTTCGGGACGCTTTTCGTCGGCTCGATATCGATCTCGAAGAGCTGCTATCCCGCTTCGTCGGGGATATCGCGGCCCACGAGCTGGGGCGGACGGCGCGTGCATTCTTGTCCTGGGGTGAAAACATGCGGCAGACGCTGCTCGCCGACACTGGCGAATATTTGGTGGAGGAGCTGAAGGTTTCACCACCGCGGCACGAACTCGATGACTTTGCCTCCGAGGTGGACCGTCTACGCGACGATGTGGAGCGGATCGAAAAACGTATCTCCCGGCTCCGCGGCGCGCGGGAGCCATTGCCGTGATCCGCGTTCGCCAGGCATTGCGGCTCGTTCACATCAACGCGGTGCTGATCAAGCACCGGCTCGACGAGCTCGCCTTCGCCACCCATCTGTTGCGGCCTGTGAGCTTCATGCTTTATCTGCTGCCCTGGAACTGGTTTCGCGGCCGACCGCCACCCCGCGGCATGCGCATACGGCAGGCGCTTGAAGACCTGGGCCCCATTTTCGTCAAGTTCGGCCAAATTCTGTCTACCCGCCCGGATCTGCTACCTGAAGACATCGCAGAAGAACTTTCCAGTCTGCAGGATCGGGTGCCGCCCTTCCCAGGGAGGGAGGCACGCCGCATCGTAGAAAAGGAACTCAAGTGCAGTCTGGATGATCGCTTCAGCGAGTTCAGCGAGGAGCCCATTGCGTCCGCCTCCATCGCCCAGGTTCACTCGGCGCGGCTCAAAGACGGCACCGAAGTCGTAGTCAAGGTGGTGCGTCCGGGGATCGAGGAGCTGATACGGAGGGACGTGGGGCTTCTTTATCTTCTCGCCGGCCTGGCCGAACGATACTGGCGCCATGGCCGCCGGCTGCGTCCAATGGAAGTCGTCGCGGAGTACGAGAAGATCATACTCGATGAGCTGGACCTTCTCCGCGAAGGCGCGTCCGCCTCGCAGCTGAGGCGAAACTTCGAGGGTTCGGATTTACTTTACGTCCCGGAAATTTTCTGGCCCTACACCGGCCGCAATGTCATGGTCATGGAGCGCATTTCCGGGATCCCGATCAGCGATGTCGAGGCGCTGGTCAGACACGGGATCAATCTCAAGGCGCTCGCCGAGCGCGGGGTTGAAATCTTTTTTACCCAGGTGATGAAGCACAACTTCTTTCACGCCGACATGCATCCCGGAAATATATTCGTTTCCAGAGATCATCCCGAGCGGCCCACCTACGTTGCCGTGGACTTCGGCATCATGGGAAGCCTGACACCGGAAGACAGGCGTTATCTTGCGGAGAATTTTCTCGCCTTTTTCAATCGTGACTACTATCGAGTTGCCGAGCTGCACGTGCTTTCCGAATGGGTTCCGGCGGGCACCCGCATCAACGAGTTCGAGGCTGCGATCCGAAGCGTGTGCGAGCCGATCTTCGAGCGGCCCTTGAAGGAGATTTCATTCGGCAATCTGTTGACGCGACTTTTCCAGACCGCCCGGCGCTTCAATATGGTGGTACAGCCTCAGCTGGTGTTGCTGCAGAAAACGCTGCTGAACATCGAAGGACTCGGCCGCGAGCTTTATCCGGATCTGGACCTGTGGGAGACGGCCAAACCGTTCCTGGAAGAGTGGATGCGCGACCAGCTCGGCGCGCGGGCGCTCGTCCGCGAGCTCAAAAAACACGCGCCACGCTGGGGAGAAACACTGCCGGCGCTGCCGGGAATCGTATTCGAGGTGCTGCGTCAGGCACGCGACGGGAAGCTTCGGGTGGAGATGAGCTCCAGAGAAATCGAACACGTGAGGCGAGAAATCAGGCGGTCAAACCAGCGCACCGTGCTTGCCGTAACCGGCGCTTCGCTCATCTTGAGCGCTGCGGCGCTGCTTGGACTGGATGGCTACTCGCCGCGGATCATCTTCGGCGCGCCGCTGCTGACCTGGGTGCTTGGCGCCCTCGGCGTCTACCTGGTGCTGGCGGCCTGGCCGAGTGAAAACGACTGATTGCCGTAGCTGAAGAAGTACGGTCGACGGGAATGAATCCCGGGACCGGCCTGCCTGGCGGAACGGAAACGGATCGCCCCCGGCAGCGGCGGCCGCAGCGACTCACGGCTGCGAATCAGTGCCGCCACCGGCACCAGGCGGACGCCGTGGGCGTTCAGGCGTGGAATCACGTGAGCGAGCATCGCCAGGGTTTCGTCGTGGGGATGGCCGATGGCGAGCGCGGTGCCGCGGCGCCGGGCGATTCTGAGCAGCCGATGGAAGGCCCCGAATATCGCCGTTTCGTCGAGTTCGTTATCGAGGAACACATCGCGCGAGGTGCTCGGCACGCCGCGCTGCTGCGCCACCTCCAGAGCCGTGCTCAGCCGGGTGGTGCGGCTGTCGACGAAGAACAGATTTTCGCGAACTCTCAATAAGTCCATGAGCCAGCCCATCGCCTCGCGCTGTCGGGTGAGCAGACTTCCCATGTGATTACTGACGCCGGTAACGTGAGGAACCGAGCGAAGACCGGCGCTCACTACCCGCACGAGGTCGACGCGGCCCATGGCGGTGGTCACGCCGCCGGGGCCCAAGCGCCGATCGGAGTGTGACTGCATGGGAAGGTGCAGAATCACCTCCTTACCGTTTCGGTGCGCGATCTCGGCGAGCTCCGCGGCGTGAGGCGCGTGCGGCAGGAAGGCGTAAGCCACCGGGCCGGGGAGATCGACCGCTCGAAGACCCGACTCTCTCTGGTTCCCCAGGTCGTCGATGATGATGCTGATTTGCGGCCCCTGGACGGCGTATGGCGATGAGCCCGGGACGCATGCGAGGAGCCAAATCAGGCTCGCGACGATTCCCCGCCCGATGCACCGGGGGGCGCGGCGATCGATCAGGGTGCCCATGGGAAGCTCGGGAAAGGCGCGGGAGGGTGCGGAAGCGGCCGCGCCGCCTCGAACGGCGGCGCGGTTCTATTGTGCGCTGGCTTCAGAGCTGAGCCGCACGCAATATGGTCAGACCCTTGAGCAGGTTGATGGCCTCATAAAGGCCATAGTCGCGCTGCGCCAGTGGCAACTTCTTCGCATCGTCGCTCGACTGCGATTTGGAACCACGCGTGTCACTGGACTTTTCACTTTCATCGCCGTTTTCCAGGTGGCGCGCCAGATTGGATTCCTTGACTCGTCCGGGGTCCCCGGATACATCCGCCATGGAAATCTTCACCCGGTCGAGCTTGATATCGGGCTCGATTCCCTTGGCCTGGATCGATTTCCCGGAGGGGGTGTAATAGCGTGCGGTGGTCAGCTTGAGCGCCGATCCATTCTCCATCGGCAGAATGGTCTGCACCGACCCCTTTCCGAAAGTCTTGTCGCCCATGACGATGGCGCGCTTGTGATCCTGCAGCGCGCCGGCCACGATTTCCGACGCCGACGCCGACCCGCCGTCCACTAGAACTACGATGGGTGCGCCTTCGAGGACATCGGTGGGCTTGGCATTGAATTTGAGCTTGGCGTCGTCGAGGCGACCTTCCGTATAGACAATGATTCCTTTCTTGAGGAAGGCGTCGCTGACGGACACAGCGGCGCTCAGGACTCCACCGGGATTGCTCCTCAAATCGAGCACCAGTCCCTTGAGCTGGCCCCCGCTGGACTGTTTCAGCGCGGCGATTTCTTCGCGCATGCTTTCTCCAGTGCGGGACTGAAACTGCGTGATTCTGACGTAGCCATAGCCGGGCTCGACCATTTCACTCTTCACGCTGGTGATCTTGATTACGTCTCGCGTGATGGTGATTTTGAGCGGCTTGTCTTCACCCTCGCGGACAATCGTGAGGGTTATGTCCGTGCCCGGCTTTCCGCGCATGAGTTTGACCGCCTCCGCCAGTGTCATACCTTTGACGGGAGTATCGTCCAGCCGAATGATCAAATCGCCGGCCTCGACGCCCGCCCGTTTGGCCGGCGTGTCGTCTATTGGCGCAATCACCTTGACGAAGCCGTCCTCCATGCCGACTTCGATTCCCAAACCGCCGAATTCGCCGCTGGTCCCCGCCTGAAGCTCCCGATAGTCCTCGGGGATGAGGTACGCGGAGTGCGGATCCAGGCCGGAGAGCATGCCACGGATGGCATTTTCGAGGAGCGTCTTGTCCTCGACCGGTTCGACGTAATCGTTTTTAATCTTGGCAAAGATTTCGGTAAAGGTACGTAAATCCTCGAGCGGCAACGCCGCGGACTCCGCGTTTCGGTCGGCGAACACACCGTGCCCCACGGTGAGCAGCGTCCCGAGCACAAACCCGACTGCGAGAACAAAAAGACTGCGGTAGGTGGACGTCATTGAAATAATCTCCCGGTGGCCCTTGCCCCGAAGTCGGTGGCCAACGATTAGAAATCTAGCATACCCGCGGGCTCTACGGGCTTACAAGCGCGGCCGTGGCTGCCCGGCTACACCATCCCGCGGGGTTGGACGGTGTGCCATTGTGGCGAATCTCGAAGTAAAGCGCGGTATCCGTCTGCCCGCCGCTGTCGCCGACGGCAGCGATGATTTCACCGGCCTGGACCCAATCCCCCACTTCCCGGCTGAGGGTCTGGGCATATCCGTAAAGGCTCATGTAGCCGGCGCCGTGGTCGAGAATGACGAGAAATCCGAAGCCGCGCAACCAGTCCGCGAAGGCCACCCGGCCGTAGGAGATTGCCTGCACCGGCTCTCCGCGCTTGCCCGAGATAACGACGCCCTGCCACCTTAGGTCGCCGCCTTCTCTTGGAGTTCCAAAGCGATGACGGATCCTCCCCGGTATCGGCCAGGGAAGCTTTCCCTTGAGCTCGGAAAAGGGTGCTTGATGAATATCCAGAGGAATACTGAGATCGGCAAGCTCCTCCTCCAGCTTCTTGATCAGTTCCGACAACCGGCGCGCGTCTTCTTCCAGGCGCGCCATCTGAGATCCGGTCTTCTCGATCCGGGCATTGAGCATGGCTATGGTCTTACGTCGCCGGGCGTGCTCGGCCTCCAGAGACGTCCTGGCTTCGGCGTTACGTTGTTTCAGCCGCTCGAGCTCGCTGGTTTCCTCGCGAATGCCGATCTCGACTTGCGCCAGCGCGGCAATTTCCTGGCGCAGCGCCCGTATGCGCCGCGCGCGGGCGCGGTTGAAGTACCCGTAGTAGGTGAAAGCGCGAGAGACGGCGGCCGGGTCTTGCTGGTTCAGCAGCAGCTTGAGCCGATCCTGCCGTCCCAGCATATAGGCTGCGCGAAGGTGCCGCTTCAACTCCTGGCGCTGCCACTCCACGGAAGCGCGACGCTCGTCGCGGTTTTGTTCCAGGCTCTTGAGGTGCGCTCGCCGGGTCGCCAGGCGCGCCTCGATTTCACCCAGCTCGCGGAAAAGATCCGATATCCGGCGCTCCGCCTGGTGCAGCGCGCTGGCCAGCGCGTCGCGATCGCGCCGGTCCGCGGTCAAACGCTCGCTCATCGCTTTGATTCGTTTGCGCACCTCGTTCAGCCGCGCTTCGGCCTCCCTGGGATCGCTCGGCACCTGGTCCGCAGCGGCTATTGCCGAAAACAACATCGGCAACAGCAATAAAGTGCTGAGACGGCGCCAGGCGGACGCGCGTGCTCGACGGGCCGTTGATTTGAACTTCCTATGGCGGGGCGGATGCGTCATGTCACGCAAGGTTGTGGTCGAGGATGAACGGGGGGACGCGCAGGGTCGGGCGCATCGACTCAAGCGTTGAACGTTGTTGAACCTGGCGTTTCAAACCTAACGCCATTGTCTGGCAGGCAACCAGATGTCGCAACTCTGTAGTTCGCGGCATAACTGAGCTCGGAAGGCGCATTGCCTGACCGGTCACTTCCAGCTAACCTCGCCTCGGATTGAAAGCAAGAGCAAGCGCACGAACGCATGATCACGACACAAAGGGTTCTGGAGTTCTTCGGCAATCATCCGGGGCTTTCCATGGCTTTTTTGGTT
>DATIPL010000510.1:0-2450 GCA_035471965.1 Gammaproteobacteria bacterium | reverse complement strand
GATCGGCGAGTCGATCGCCGACGCGCAGCTCAGCCGTTTCAGGCGAGATCCCCGTAACCGCGGCAAGGTTTGTCGAACCGGTCTCTGGCGGTATTCCAGACATCCCAACTATTTTTTCGAGTGGCTCCACTGGTGGGCTTACGCTCTCATCGGGCTCGGATCGCCTCACTGGTGGGTGCCCCTCACTGGACTCGCCGTCGTTTACGTGTTCCTGACCAGAGTCACGGGTATTCCATTCACGGAACAACAGTCATTGCGAAGCCGCGGTGACGCCTACAGGCGCTACCGGGAAACGACCAACGCCTTTTTTCCCTGGCCGCCCGCAACCAAACAGGAAAAGCAAGCATGAATACTGCAGCGCGGATTGCAATTGATTTCACCGAGCGCGGCTGGATCCCGGACGCGGTCATCAGGAGAGGCGTCCGGCAGCTCGTGCGACAACGGCTGCAGGAGATCCGGGCGGATGACTGTGAATTCAACGCAGCCGAAGCGCGCCAGTTCGTTGCTCAAATGGACGCGGCCATCATTGCCCCGCTGGCCGAAAAGGCCAACGAGCAACATTACGAGCTGCCGGCGGAATTCTTCAGCCACGTGCTCGGGCGCCATCGAAAGTACAGCTGCTGCTACTGGCCGTCGGCTGACCAGGCCCTGGATGCGGCGGAAGAGGCGTCCCTGCGCATTACCGCAGAGCGCGCCGAGCTCGAGGACGGCATGCGGGTCCTTGAGCTCGGCTGCGGATGGGGTTCGCTGACCCTCTGGATAGCGTCGCAATATCCCAACAGCCGGATCACCGCGGTGTCCAACTCCTCTTCACAACGCGAATACATCTACGCACAGGCACGGCGACGCGGCTTGTCCAACCTGCGGGTCATTACCGCCGACATGAACGCTTTCGATATCGAGGAAAGCTTCGACCGTGCGGTCTCGGTCGAGATGTTCGAGCATATGCGCAACTACCGGGAGCTGTTCCGGCGAATCTGCCGCTGGCTCAAGCCCGGAGGGAAGTTCTTCATGCATATCTTCTGCCACCGGAGCGCGCCCTACGCGTTCGAAGACAACGGGCCGTCGGACTGGATGAGCCGGTACTTTTTCTCCGGCGGCATCATGCCGTGCGACGACCTGCCCCTTCGATTTCAGCAGGATCTCGAGTTTTCCAAGCTCTGGCGGTGGAGCGGTCAGCACTACGAGCGCACGGCGAACGCGTGGCTCAAGAACATGGACAGACGGCGCGAGCTCATCTGGCCAATACTGGAGCGGGCTTACGGCAAAGACCAGGCTCTGCGGTGGTGGGTGCGCTGGAGAATCTTCTTCATCGCCTGCGCCGAGCTGTTCGGCTACGAAAAAGGCCAGCAGTGGTGGGTAAGTCACTATCTGTTTGAACGTCCAGCGAGCTAAGGAGGTTCACGACCATGTCTCCCTATGACAATTCCATAACGATTCAAGAGCCGATCAGACTGAGGCTCGCCTGGCTTTATGTCCTGCTTACTCTGGCGCTGTTCTCACTATCTCTCAGTCACAACGCGTTGGGCGCCGAGACGGTGAAGGAACGTGTCGGTTATGCCTACGGGGCCGAGTCGGGTTCGCTGCTTTACAGCGAGCATCACCAGGAATGGTGGAAGGGCGGGCGCATCCTGAGGGACACGGTGACCTACCGCGACGCCCAGGGAAACATTATCGGAGAGAAGCACGTGGACTTCCGGACACTCGAGCGGGCGCCACGATTCCTGCTGCGCAACATCCGCACCGGGCACTCCGAGGGCGCGATACCGGACTCGGACAAGCTCAACGTCAGCTTCAGACGGAATCGGGAGGCCGCACTGAAAAAAGAAGCGCTGGAACTGCCCGAAGGCGCCATCGTGGATGCGGGTTTCGACCGTTTCGTGGAAAACAACTGGAATGCGCTGATGCGGGGCGAAGCCTTTGTGCAACCGTTCCTGGTCCCCAGTCGTCTCGAGTTCATTGATTTCCGGATCCAGCGCGTCGACGACGGCAGTGATCCCGAGCGGACCACTCTCGAGATGGCGGCGGACTCCCCGCTGCTGAGGCTCTTCGCCCCGGCCATAACAGTGGTTTACGGCACCCGCGATCGATCCCTGCTGGAATATGACGGCGTTTCAAATATTCGCGACGCCGGCGGCGAGAACCTGGACGTTGAAATCCGGTTTGACCCTTCACGCAGCGATGTCAGCGCGGCATCGCCTTCGATATTGAAGCATGGAGCCATCAATTGACGCGCCTCACTTCAGCCTGGGTCGCGAAGTCAAGAATGATGATCTGCACCCTTGGGCGGACGGCGCTCCCCCTGAGCCTCGGCATTCCGGCCGGTGGTTTCGGACGCGCGTTATACATCGATGGGACCAACCCGATAACCGCGTTTCCGCTAAGCCGCTCGTGACAGCAAGAAGATCGCCGCGGCAGCGAACCCGACGGCGACGCATTTTCTCGACGTG
>DATIPL010000509.1:0-1587 GCA_035471965.1 Gammaproteobacteria bacterium | reverse complement strand
CACGATGAGGTGAACGTAGCGTCAATTATTCCCGAACTCCGAATGTTCCCCCTGGGTCCCTGGCAGCAGGTAATATTCCCCTGGCTGTCATCGATGAGGGGATGCTGCGGTGAAAGAGCGCGCCGCGCGCAAGCTGGCCGTTATCCTGCACGCGGATGTGGTCGCCTCGACTGTGCTCGTCCACCGCCACGAGACGCTGTCACACGAGCGCATCCGAGACGCGTTCCACCGCTTCTCGGGAAGCGTCAACGCGTACGGGGGAACCACGCGGGAAATACGCGGGGACGCGCTGGTCGCCGAGTTCCAGAGAGCCTCCGATGCAGTCACGGCGGCGCTCGCGTTTCAGATCCAGAACGCCGAGCACAACGCGACACTGGAAGAGGACATTCGTCCCCGGCTTCGAATCGGCATCAGCGTGGGAGAGGTGATCATTGCCGATCACACCGTGACCGGCGCAGGCGTGGTGCTGGCGCAGCGACTGGAGCAGCTTGCCGAGCCTGGCGGCGTCTGCATCCAGGGTGCCGCTTACGAGACGATACCGAGGCGGCTGCCGTTCGATTACGAGAACCTCGGTGAGCGGGCGTTGAAGGGCTTCGAGGAGCCTGTTCGAGTATTGAGGGTCACCCTGAGGCCCGGTGAGTCCGTCCCGGCCCCGGATCACGTCGGCGCGGCTGTCGCCCTCGGCTCCGGGCGGCCGATGAGCCGGAGGATCGCGCCCGCATTCATTGCGCTCCTGATCATGGCGGCCGGCGGGCTCGCGTGGTGGCAGCCGTGGAAGCCCGGGCTCGAACCGGGTTCGCCGGAACGCATGGACCTCCCGCTCCCCGGCAAACCCTCAATCGCCGTGCTGCCGTTCGACAATATGAGTGACGACCCGAAACAGGAGTACTTCGTCGACGGCATCACCGAAGACCTGATTACCGATCTGTCGAAGGTCTCCGGTCTGTTCGTCATTGCCCGCAACTCGACCTTCGTCTACAAAGGCAGGTCACCGGACGTTCGGCGGGTGGCGGAAGAGCTCGGGATCCGGTACGTGCTGGAAGGCAGCGTGCGTCGAAGCGGTGATCAGATGCGTGTCAACGCACAGCTCATCGACGCGGTGACCGGCGGACAGATATGGGCGGAACGCTACGACGGATCGCTGATCGACGTGTTCGCGTTGCAGGATAACGTGACAAGACAAATCGTTGCCGCCCTGGCGGTCAACCTCACCAGCGAAGAGCAACACCATACCGCAGCCGAGGAAACCGTTAGCCCGCGGGCTTACGATGCCTTTCTGCAGGGCTGGGAGTTTTACCGGCGTTTCTCCGCCGACGATTTCGAAAAGGCGATTCCCCACTTCGAGCGCGCGGTGGGGCTGGACCCGGACTACGGGCGCGCTTATGCGGCGCTGGCCTCGATCTACTGGGAGAGTGTCCGCCAGGGGGAGTCGTGGACCTTGAAGCTGGTTCCGGACCGGCTGGACCACGAGTCGTTTCTGGTCGCCCGCGATAGAGCCGAGAAGTACCTGGGACTGGCGATGAAGCAACCGTCGCCCCTCGCTCACCGCGTGCTGTCGGCGATGTACTGGGACTACCGCCAGTTCGA
>DATIPL010000508.1:0-2478 GCA_035471965.1 Gammaproteobacteria bacterium | reverse complement strand
TCCATCCAGCAGGAGCTCGCACGCCGGAATCGGGAGCTGGCCGATGAACGCAAAGTCCAGTTCCGGATCGGGGTGAATCTCGGCGAGGTCATTGTCGACCGGGATGACCTCTACGGTGACGGGGTGAACGTGGCGGCACGTCTGGAGGGCCTGGCCGACCCCGGCGGGGTGTGCATCTCGGATTCCGTGCGCTCGGCAATCGGAAAGAAGCTGCCGCTCGATTACGAGTTTCTGGGCGAGCAGCAGGTGAAGAACATCGCCGAGCCGGTGAAGGCGTACAAGGCACGGCTCATGCCGGGCGCGGTGCTGCCGGCGCCCGGCCTGTCCCTCGAGGCCCGTCGGCGCGGGCATCGCAGGAGCGTGGTGTCCGGTGTCATCGCCCTGCTCCTGATCGTCGCGGGCGTCATCGCCTGGCTGGCGCCATGGACATCCGAGAGGGAGGACGCGGCCCTGCCGCTGCCGGAAAAGCCGTCCATCGCCGTGCTGCCGTTCGACAACCTGAGCGGCGATCCCCAGCAGGAGTATTTCAGCGACGGAATCAGCAACGACATCATCACCGACCTGTCGAAATTCCGCGATCTGCTGGTGATCGCCAGCAACACCGTCTTCACCTACAAGGGCAAAGCGGTGAACGTCCAGGACGTGAGCCGCGAGCTCGGGGTGCGCTACGTACTGGAAGGCAGCGTGCAGAGGGCCGACGGCAAGGTGCGCGTCAACGCACAGCTCATCGATGCCATGACGGGACATCATCTGTGGGCGGAGCGCTACGATCGGGAGCTGAAGGATCTCTTCGTGCTGCAGGACGAGATCGTGGAGACGATCGTTCGGACTCTGGCGGTCAAGGTCCGCACGGTGGAGCGCGAGCGCACCATGCGCAAAGGAACCGGCAGCCTGGAGGCCTATGATTACGTGCTGCGCGGGCGGGAGCGCCTCTCCCGCACGACGCGTGCGACGAATCTGGAGGCGCGGGAAATGTTTCAGCGGGCGGTCGAGCTCGATCGGCGCTATGCCTCGGCTTATGTCGGACTCGGCTGGACTTACCGCAAGGCCGCCGGTCACGGCTGGACCGAGTTTCCCAATCAGGCGCTCGAGCGGGCGCACGAACTCGCGCAAAAGGCCCTGGAGCTGGAGGAGTCTTCAGACGCGTACGGCCTGCTCGGCTACATCTATCTATTCCGCAAGCAGTACGATCTCGCGAGCCACGCGCTGGAACGCGCGCTCGAGCTGAACCCGAACGACTGGGAAAGCCTTTCCGTGCTGGCTTCAACCATGCTGTACACGGGCCGCACCGAAGTGGCCGTACAGACCTTCGAAACGACGTTGCGTTTCAATCCGGCCATGGACTCGGACAAGCTGATGGAGCTCGGCATCGCGTACTACCTGAGATCCCGTTACGACGACGCCATCAGAACGCTGCAGCAGGGCCTGGGCCGAAACCCGGATCACCCGTACCTTCACGCCGTGCTGGCAGCGGCGCACGCGCAGGCGGGTCACCGAGAAGACGCTGCGCGCGCGGCCGCGGCAGTGCGCCGGCTACACCCGTTTCTGGAAACCGATTCGTTTGGCGACCGGTTCCTCAATCCGGAAGATCAGGCGCACCTCATCGACGGGCTGCGCAAAGCAGGCCTGACCTAGCGGGAAGGCATTCAGCGGCAGCCAGCGGATAAGCGGCCCGGCCATGCGCCGGAGGCCGACAGGGCGGCGGTGCAGGCGGCTGATCGAGCGGCCGCAGTCGATCAGTCCTGATTCCGGCGCTTCGCCCAGTTGGCTTCGGCTTTTTCGATGTTCCCGGTTTTGTCCGCACGCCAGCGATCCCGGGCGCCCTCGCTGAATTTCAGATAGAGCTTCCCATCGACGATGGTCCAGGCCGTGGGATCGGCGACCGCTTTCTTGTCCATGCTCAGGCCCATGGCGCAGAAGCCCCCGAACTGCGGCGCGTAACGCTCGGGATCTGCAGCGAAGAGGTCCCGGTGGGCGGCGCTGGCGAAATGCCACTCGGCGTCGTTCCAGGAGTATGCGAACTCGCTCTTGCCCTTCATCGGCTGACCTTCGGTGAAGTAAGCCACGGTGTCATAGCCCTTGATCGCCACCTTCCCCGGCCCGGTGGCCACCATCCCCTGGCCGGCGAAAACCGGCATCGCCACGACGGCGGCAAGCAGAATTCCCGAAACGGCCCGCATCAGCGACGTTGTGAGGTCTGCCATATCGAGCCTCCTCATGTCTGACTGCAGTAATTTCTCGGCCATGATCCGATTCTTCGCCGCGCGGCCCGGATCGTCAAGGGCGGGAAAAACCGGTTTACCTCATTCCGCCGATGCCGGGGCGTCCTGCTCCACCTGCGCCTGGATCCAGTTGAGGAAGGCGCGTATCCGCGGCTGCTCCGCGCCCGCGGGGGTGGTCACCATGTAATAGGCGTAGTCCGCCGGACGCGACGCCTTGAGCGGCCGAACCAGACGTCCGCTCGCCAGGTAGTCGGCC
>DATIPL010000507.1:0-2005 GCA_035471965.1 Gammaproteobacteria bacterium | reverse complement strand
ATATGCACGGTTTGGTCGTCGATCTTCACCACCTCCTTGCCCTTGGTGTAGGTGCCGAAGCTCGAAGGGCTGCCCTCCACGTCGGGCGCCCGCTGGAAGGTGAAGACCACGTCGTCCGCCGTGAACGGGGAGCCATCGTGGAACTTCACCCCCTGGCGGAGCTTGAACTCCCAGGTGGTGTCGTCGAGTGGACGCCATGACACCGCCAGCCCCGGCACCAGACTCTGATTCTCGTCCTGGAGCACCAGCGCATCGAAGAGGTGGCTCAACAGCGAGTTGTTGGGACCCAGGTTATGAAAGTGCGGGTCCATGGCGGTGGGCTCCGAGGCGAGCCCGATGGTCAGATTCCTGGCGCCCACCGCCCCGGCGAATGTCAGCAGGAGGGCGGCGGCCAGACTTGTGACGGGTTTGAGATATTTCATCGCGATATCCCCCTTCTCGGGTTTGTCGTTGCTGCTGCGGGGCGGGCCCTGCGGGCGGCGCCCGTGGGTGTCGCGTACTTATGCGGGATCGGACTCCGGGAGTCAAACGGGCCCGACGGCGATGCCGCCGGGCCTCGTCGTGCCCGTGACGGGCGGGTAACGGGAGTCTCCGCCGCGGGCAGCGTTTCGCCGCGGGATTGAACGGTGCCACGCGCACTGCTCGAAGGCCGGCGCCTGGCACCCACCTGCCGGGCGATCTGGCCCCGTCTGGAAATGAGACGGCGCGTTGACGCATAGTTAAGCGATAAGAATCCGCTTATCCATCCGCCAGGAGCCTCCATGTCCCCCCGCCCCGAGTCCATTGCCCTGATCGAGCGGCTGATCGCCTTCGACACCACCAGCCGCAACTCCAATCTGGAGCTCATCGACTTCATTCGAGGCTACCTGAGGGATGTGGGCGTGGAATCCGAGCTCGTCCACAACCAGGACCGGTCCAAGGCGAACCTGTACGCGACCCTCGGTCCCGAAGATCGGGGCGGCATCGCCCTCTCGGGCCACACCGACGTGGTCCCGGTGGACGGCCAGAAGTGGGGCTCGGATCCCTTCAGGATGGTGAAGCGGGACGGACAGCTTTTCGGGCGCGGCACATCCGATATGAAGTCGTTTATCGGCGTCTGCCTTGCGCTGGCGCCGGAATTTCTCGAGGGCCCGATCAAGATTCCGATTCACCTGGCATTCTCCTACGACGAGGAGATCGGCTGTCTCGGCGTACGCGGCTTGATCAAACGCCTCTCGTCCCGGGAGGTGAAGCCCAAAGCGTGCATCATCGGCGAGCCCACCATGATGAAGGTGGTGCGCGCCCACAAGGGCAAGCTGAGTTATCGCTGCCAGGTCAGCGGGCTGGAATCGCATTCCGGGATGGCGCATCTGGGCGTCAACGCGGTGGAGGCCGCGGCCGAAGTGATCGCCTATCTCAAGTCCATGGCGCGACGTTTTCGCGACTCCGGTCCCTTCGACCCTGAAATGTCCCCGCCCTACACCACCGTGCACACCGGCAGGGTCCGCGGCGGGACCCAGCTCAATATCGTGCCGCGATCCTGCGAGTTCGAGTTCGAGTTCCGTCACCTGCCCCAGGACGATCCGGTCGCGCTGCTCAAGGAGGTGCAGGATTTTGCCGCCGGCCTGCTGCCGGAAATGCACGCCGTCTCGGTGAACACCGGCTTCCACTGGGAGCGCCAGTCACACATCCCGCAGCTCAACACCAGCGAAGACTCGGAGGTCGTCCAGCTCGCCAAATCGCTGACCGGCGCCAACGCCACCGCCAAGGTGAGCTTCGGCACCGAGGCGGGACTTTTCGAGCAGGGCGGGATGCCCGCGGTGGTCTGCGGCCCGGGAAGCATCGAGCAGGCGCACAAGCCGGATGAATACATTGCGCTGGACCAGGTGGCGCAGTGCGAGAAGTTCATACTGCGGCTGTTCGAGCATTGCTGGAAGTAAGCCCTGCCTGAGCCCCGCATGCTGTAACAGCGCGCTTGCCGCCATCATGTGTTTCGAAAGACGAATACCCGGTGATCAGAATCCAA
>DATIPL010000506.1:0-5477 GCA_035471965.1 Gammaproteobacteria bacterium | reverse complement strand
CCGGTTCTAAAGGGGAGCGCAGAGGCGCAGCGCGTCGTAGAGGGCGGTGTGGATATTGCGGCTTGCCACCGCGTCGCCGATGCGAAACAGGGCAAAACGGCCTTCAGGATTGTTGATGATTTTCTGCGGCTTGCCCGCAATCAAGGCATCCAGGTCCAGCTCGCCAAGGTTCCTGGAGCGGGGTTTGAGCAGCTCGTAAATCTCGTCCAAGGGCAGCGTGCCGTGCTCCACAACCACCTGATCCACGACACGCTCGACGCTTCTCTTGCTGTAATCGTTATAAAGCGTCGCCACCAGGCGATTGCCGTCGCGGCGCACGCCGGTGAGCCGGCGGTTCAGGCTGATGGCGACACCACGCTCGTCGAACACCCGGAAGTATGCGGGATAATTCATCCCGCCCACTTCCGGCGCCAGGGTGCGTTCCGGGGTGACGTACTCGAGACGCGCGCCGCTTTCGGCGATGAACTCGGCGCAGGCCATTCCCGGATGCTGGCCGTTGTCATCGAACAACAGCACCTCGCCGGCTACGGCCGCGCGTCCGGCGAGGATATCCCATGAGTCGGTCACCAGATTCCTGCCGTAAGTCAAAAAACCCGTGTTGGGAATGCCGCCGGTTGCGATGACGACCACCTCCGGGGCCTCGGCGATCACGTCTTCGTATCCGGCAAGCGTTCCCAGGCGAAGGTCCACGTTCAGGCGCTTGAGCTCATCGAAGATCCATTTAGTGATTCCGAGGATTTCCCGCCGGCGTCGGACCTTGGCGGCCAGCAGCACCTGGCCGCCCGGCTCGTCGAAGGCTTCGAACAGCACCACATCGTGCCCCCGCTCGGCGCAAACGCGCGCGGCTTCGAGCCCTGCGGGTCCGCCGCCGACAACGACAACGCGCTTCCCCGGCGTTTCTGATTTCTCGATCGTGTGGGGCAGGTATTCCTCGCGCCCCGTGGCCGGGTTGTGGATGCACAGCGCTTCGCCGCCTTCGTAGATGCGGTCGATGCAGTAGCCCATGCCGACGCAGGGGCGAATGCGCTCCTCTTCCCCGCGAGCGATCTTGGCCACGATATGAGGATCCGCCATGTGCGCCCGGGTCATGCCCACCATGTCCACGTAGCCACCGGCAACGGCGTGGCGTGCGGTGGCTACATCATTGATGCGCGCGGCGTGAAACACCGGAACACCCAGCGCCTCGCGAATGGTTTTCACAAATTCGAGGTGTGGTGCTGATGGCGTGCCCATAATGGGAATGACGTGGGACAGCCCTTCGTCGGTGTCGATGTGGCCCTTGATCACGTTGACGAAATCCAGTCTTCCCGACTCGATGGCGCGGTTGGCGATGGTGAGCGTTTCATCCGGCTCCAGGCCGCCCTCCACGTCCTCGTCGAAGACCATGCGGATGCCGACGATGAATTTTCCGCCCACCGCTTCGCGTATCGCCGAGACCACCTCCAGGCCGAAGCGCATGCGGTTCTCCAGACTGCCGCCGTATTCGTCTTCTCGCCGGTTGGTGCGCGGAGACCAGAAGGCGTCGATGAGATGCCCGTAGGCCTCAATCTCGATACCGTCCAAACCGCCTTCTTTGCAGCGTCGCGCAGCGGCGGCATAGTCGGCGACGATACGACCTATCTCCGAGCGCTCGATGATCTTGGGAAAGGCGCGGTGCGCCGGCTCGCGCAGGGGCGACGGTGCCAGCACCGGCAGCCAGTCACCGGTGTAATTGGAAGTGCGCCGGCCGAGATGAGTGATCTGGCACATGACCGCGGCGCCGTGACGGTGGACGCCCTCAGCGAGCTTGCGAAGCCACGGTACGATGGCGTCGTCGAAAAGATGGAGATTGCCGAAAGCCGGCGGAGAATCCCGCGACACCAGCGAGGAGCCGCCGAACATGGTGAGCGCAATGCCGCCCCTGGCCTTCTCCTCGTGATAGAGGCGGTAGCGCCTCTTGGGCATTCCGTCCTCGGAGTACGCCGGCTCGTGGCTGGTGGAGAGCACGCGGTTGCGCAGCGTCAAGTGCCTTAGCTTGAAGGGCTGGAGGAGCGGATCTTTGGAGGCCATGAGCGGTTCGGATCGCGAGAAAGAATTTGAACTGTCAGGAACCAGAGCGTACGGACCATGCAACCTGTGGATGAGATGAGTCAGGACTCATGGCGAATCAATCCTCAGAGAGAACGTCCGAGCTTTCGCCCTTCGTAGATGGCGTGCACCGCCCAGCGCGGCGCCACGCAGTCACCGATGGCGTGCACGTCGAACGCGTCCCCGCTGAGCGCTTCAATCAGCGCGGTCTCGGAGACGTTCGGCGTCGCAAGGATGAGCGCGTCGAATTCAACGCGCTGCGCGGAACCGTCCAGCAGGTTGATCACCGTGGCGGCGTCGCCGTGCCAGGCGCTAAGCGCTGAGTCGGTAAGGAACGCTACGCCCAGTTGCTTGAGCTTTCGCCTCAATGGGAAATCCGCCGCACTTCGCATGAGCTCCTTGCCCACCATGCCGTTGGGGGTGAGCAGCGTCACCGCGTGGCCCTGCTCGGCCAAATGCCAGGCGGTGCCGCAGCCGCGCCAGTTGCCGCCGTCATCCACCAGGAGCACGCGCCGACCGGGACAGGCGCTCCTCCCCATCACGTCTTCCACCGACCACACGTTACCCTGCTCGATCCCGGGTAAGCGTTCGTCGCCCGGCCAGAAGAGCTGAAAGCCGGTGCCCGCGGGCTGCGATCCGGTGGCGATGACCACCACCTCGGCGTCCGCGGCTTTGACCTCGCCCGCATCCATCGGCGTGTTGAGCTCGACCTGTGCATGGAGCAGCTCCAGCTGCCGCTCATACCAGCCGATGAGGTCCAGAATCTGGGCGCGCCGCGGCTGCATCCCGGCGAGGCGGAACTGGCCCCCGAGCTGGTGCGAGGCCTCAGCCAGGGTAACCCGGTGACCGCGGCCCGCCGCCACCCGGGCGACTTCCATCCCCGCGGGTCCACCCCCTACCACCAGCACGCTTCGTGGTTTCTCCGCGGGCGCATGACGATCGCCGCCCCACTGGAATTCGCGTCCCGCGGACGGGTTCACCAGGCAAGAAATCCAGTAGTCCCGCGAGCGCCGTCCCCAGCACATTTGATTACAGGAAATGCACGGCCGGATGTCCTCCGGACGATCGGCTTGCGCCTTGGACGCCATGTGCGGATCGGCGATCTGGCCGCGGACGATGCTCACCATGTCAGCCTGACCCGAGGCGATGACGTATTCGGCGTTCTCCGGCGTGCGCACATGGCTTTCCGCCTGCACCCGGGCGTGATTGACGGCGCTCTTGAGGGCGGCGGAGAAAGGCGCGCCCAGCTTGTCTTCATACATGAAAGTGGGCATCAGCTTGAAGAAATCGAAGTAGCTGCCGGTGCCGCAGGTCACGTAATCCATCAAATTGCGCTGATCGTGCCAGGCGACGATCTCGCACAGGGACTCGATGGAAAGCGCCACTTCGATGTCCGGGTCGCAGCTCACGGCGAGACCGATGATGAAATCTTCCCCCGCGAGTTTTCGGATGCGCTCGATGATCTCCGCGGAGAATCGCACGCGGTTTTCAACAGATCCGCCATAGGCGTCGTTGCGGCGGTTCGACCACGGAGTCCAGAACTGATCGATGAGCGCGTGGTAGGCGGCAAACAGCTCCACGCCGTCGAAGCCTGCCTCCTTCGCCCGCCGCGCGGCCTGGGCAAACCCCTCGATCACTTCCCCGATCTCACTTTTCGTCATGGCGTGGCTGCCGTCGGAGTCGTGATAGGACGGCATACCCGACGGCGACCAGCTGGGCTCGAAAGAGTTGTCGAAGTCGCCGTGCTGACCGACGTGGTAAATCTGCTGGATCATCACGGCGCCGTGCTCGCGGCAGGTTTCTGTAATGCGGCGGAAGTGTGGAATTACGGCATCGTCGGAGTGAAGAAAGTTGCCGCGGGTGAGTACGCCGGTGCGGTGCGCCGGGATCGGCTCCACCACTATCATGGCGGCACCACCGCGGGCCCGCTCACTGTAGTAGCCGAGATGCCGCCCGCCCGGGAGACCCCCTTCGGCCATGTTGGCGGTGTGCGCGCCGAAGTTGAGCCGGTGCTTGAGCGTCTTGTGCCTTATATTCAGCGGCTGGAAAAGATGGGGGAACAGCTTGGACACGGCTCGGACGCCTGCATCACCCGCGGCCGGTGCGCCTGACCTTGAGCGTTTTATCGCAGGACGCGTCGCCTTGGTGCCGGTTCGCGGGACCGTGCCCGGTGAAACGGATCGATCTCCCGCTGAGCTGAGCTCGAATGGGGGCGGTGCACGTGGAGCCGGGGATCTGGCCCGGCTCCGCCCGCGAGCATTGCGCCTTGCCGCCCTCACCCACCGCTCCGGCTCGACCCGGCCTAATCGCCATTCTCCGGTTCCTCCGTCGCCTGATCCGATAGCCAGGATCTGAAGCACGATTTTCTCGTCTCGGCGGCCGATTCGCCAGCGCGAACTTCATCGAACAGGCCCGCCCGGAAACCAATGCGGGTTTACCCGGCCGCCGGCGTCGATGCGCCGGGCCGGAGGCGAATTGGTTCGCGCAAAAGGCAGCGCGTATAATTTTTCGCCTTTGAGTCGGGGCAACAAGGAGCGAAAACATGGCGGTTGAAAGGACCCTGTCCATCATCAAGCCGGACGCAGTGGCGAAAAACGTCATCGGCGAAATATACGCCCGCTTCGAGCAGGCCGGCCTTCGCATCATCGCGGCGCGCATGCTGCACCTGAGCCGCGAGCGGGCGGAAGCTTTTTACGCCGTGCATAAAGAAAGACCGTTTTTCGGCGAGCTGGTGGAATTCATGACCTCCGGACCCGTCATGGTTCAGGTGCTGGAGGGCGAGGACGCCGTCGCCAAGAACCGGGAAGTGATGGGTGCCACCAATCCCAAAGATGCGGCACCCGGGACCATCCGCGCGGACTTTGCCCGGGAGGTCACTGAGAATGCGGTGCATGGATCGGACAGCCCCGAGACCGCCGCGCAGGAGATCGAGTTTTTCTTCCAGGACGGCGAGATCTGCCAGCGCACGCGTTGAACGAACGCGAAACGTCACACTCGAACGTTTTATCGAACATGATCAGCGACCGCGCCCAGATACCTACGAACTCCGCCGCGGCGGAAACGAGCGATCGGATCAATCTGCTCGGGCTCAATCGCGAGGCCCTGGAGCGCATGTTCGAGGGCATGGGCGAAAAACGATTCCGCGCTTCCCAGGTGCTCAAGTGGATACACCAGTACCGGGTACGTGGCTTCGAGTCCATGACCAATCTGAGCAAGCCGCTGCGATCGAAGCTTTCGGAGACAGCGGAGATTCGCCCTCCTGTCATCGTCAGCGATCAGCTTTCAGAAGACGGCACGCGAAAATGGCTGCTGCGGGTGGATTCGGGAAACTGCATCGAGATGGTGTTCATCCCGGAAGAGGATCGCGGCACCTTGTGCGTTTCGTCTCAGGTGGGCTGCGCGCTCAACTA
>DATIPL010000505.1:0-2700 GCA_035471965.1 Gammaproteobacteria bacterium | reverse complement strand
GATAATCACGAGATCACACGAAGAGCTGGATCTCACCGGGCAGGCCGGCGTTGTCGAACTGTTCCGCGCCGAACGCCCCGAGGTGGTGTTCCTGTGCGCGGCAAAGGTGGGTGGAATTCTCGCCAACGACAAATATCCCGCGGAGTTCCTGTATACGAACCTGGCGATTCAAAGCAACGTCATCCACGAGGCCTGGCGTTCGAAAGTCAAGCGGCTGGTGTTCCTGGGCTCATCCTGCATCTATCCCAGGGAATGCCCGCAGCCGATGCGCGAAGAGCACCTGCTCACCGGGCCGCTGGAGTCCACCAATCGCTCATATGCCGTCGCCAAGATCGCCGGGCTCGAGGCCTGCTGGTCCTACAATCGCCAGTACGGTACCGAGTTTGTCACGCTGATGCCCAGCAACATGTACGGCATCGGCGACAACTACCATCCAGATGATTCTCACGTGTTCGCGGCGCTGATTCGCAAGGCCCACGAAGCGAAGACGGCGAGACTGGGGTCGATTCGAGTCTGGGGAAGCGGAAACCCCAGGCGCGAATTCCTTTGCAGCGACGATTTTGCCGAAGCCGCGCTGCTGATTGCGGGGCTGTCCAGCGACGCGCTGGCGTCCGCGTTTCCCGCCGATGCGCCACCCATGATCAACGTGGGCTCAGGAGTCGATATCTCCATTCGTGAGCTGGTCGGGCTGGTCACCGACGTGGTCGGTTTCGACGGCGACATCCAATGGGATCCGTCGCGCCCGGACGGCGCGCCGCGAAAACTCCTGGACATCGGTCGAATCCGCGCCCTCGGATGGGCGCCCCGGACCTCCCTTCGGGAAGGCCTCGCGCTCGCCTACGGCGATTACCTCAAGCGGGTCAAGCAGGAGGTGGCTTGAGCCAACGTTCAGGCGGACGTAAGCGGCTCGAAATCCATGGAGAAGTCGATCGCGCGGAGGTTCTTGGTCAGCGCGCCGAGAGAGATGTAGTCGACGCCCGTCTCAGCCAGCGCTCGGATCTCGTTCGGGGGGATGTTTCCCGAAATTTCGAGCTTTGCCCTTCCGGCGGTGATGGACACCGCATCGCGCAGCGCCTCTCCCGGAAAGTTGTCCAGCATGATTACGTCGGCGCCGGCCTCGATGGCCTGACCGAGCTGCTCCAGGTTTTCCACCTCCACTTCCAGAGTGAGATCTGGATTCAGCCGCCGCGCGGCGCTCACCGCGGCAGCCACCGATCCCGCGGTGACGATGTGATTGTCCTTGATCAGAATCGCGTCATAGAGACCCAGCCGGTGATTGTCGCAGCCGCCGCAGCGCACCGCGTACTTTTGCGCAAGCCTCAATCCCGGCAGCGTCTTTCGCGTATCCAGGATCCGGGTGCGGGTGCCTTCGACCGCCTGCGCGCACAGTCTTGCCGCAGTCGCGGTGCCGGAGAGAAGCTGAATAAAGTTGAGCGCGGTGCGCTCGCCGGTCAGCACCGCCCGCGCCGGACCCTCGAGAATGCCGGCGCACTGTTGCGGCTCCAGCAGATCACCGTCGCGGGACTGCCAGGAAACGCAAACACGCACATCCAGCTGCGCGTACACCTGGTCGAACCAGTCGCGGCCGCAAAGGACCGCAGACTCCCGGCAGACCACCCGGGCCCGCGCCCGGGAAGATTCCGGAACCAGCGCCGCGGTCACGTCTCCGCTGCCCACGTCTTCTTCCAGCGCCTGACGGACATTGTGCGCGATGACCGTCGCATCCGGCGCCACCGGTCTGGTCGGCGCGCCGGCGGGAACCGGTGTCATGACGCGGGCTGCCTCTGTCGCAACGTCAGCTCGTCGCCTCGCTGGGTGAATTCCAGCTGTCTCAGAAAACTCATGCCCAGCAGCACTTCGTCGCCGCGCATGCGGGGGTTGATATGGGCGCGCACGTCCTCCAGCACGATACCTCCCAGCTCGACGCGATCAATGCGGGTCATTCTCGTCGTGATCACCCCAGCCGCGGTTTGCGCGCGTGCCGGCGGTCCTGCTTCCAGCCCCGCCTTCTCGGCCAGCTCCGCGGGAACGGAAACGTCGGTCGCGCCCGTGTCCAGCAAGAAGGTCGCGCTGACGCCGTTTATCTGTCCGCTGGCCACGTAATGTCCGAAGCGATTTTGCTTCAGCACCACTTCCCGGGCACCCCCGGCGGTGACGAGCGTCTCGATGCTCTGGTTGGGGTTTCGCTGCTCTCCGAGCCAGCCGCTGAAATACGCGCTGAGGATCCCGAGAATCAGCAACCAGGCGAGCACGATCATGCCGAAGCCCATCCTGCGCTGCGATCCTTTTTCGGCCTGGTGATGTGCGTTCATGCTGGACAATATGATGACATTGGGGCCGGATTTCACCCCTGGCGGCGACTGGTCACCTAAAATCGCAAATGAATAGATGTTCGGACGCGGCCTCCGGAATAACCTTACGCAATACTATGAGGCTCGACAGAGAAAATGGCTGGATCCGCGAGGCGAGGCGCTGTCCATCGCCGAACTGCGACCCGCGCCCCGACGGATGCGGCATCGATCTGGTGGTCATGCACGGCATCAGCCTGCCCCCGGGGGAGTTCGGAAACTGTTACGTGGAGGCATTCTTCTGTAATCGCCTCGACCCGAGCATCCATCCGTATTTTTCCGAGATCGCGCATCTCAATGTCTCCGCGCATCTGTATATTCGTCGGGAAGGGGACCTGGTGCAGTTCGTTCC
>DATIPL010000504.1:0-2221 GCA_035471965.1 Gammaproteobacteria bacterium | reverse complement strand
CATGAACCTATCTCAAAATTTGCGAGCGCAGGCGAGACAAGGCAAAAACAGGCGAAAAAGCGGAGTTTACACGATAGTAAATGAGCATTTTGAGTCTGTTTTTAACGCCGTATCGGCAAGCACAGCAATTTTGAGATAGGTTCATGTTAAATTTTGCATTTTCCTTTGCACCCGCACGACGTCGCCGCTTTCGATGGCGGAAAACGCCGTCACATCGTCCCGGGTTCGGGCCCAGATGTTCGTAGGCGAAGCCAAGCGAATCTCATCACCGGTGGAGACAGGCGTTCTTCCGAACCCGATAGCGATGGCGGCGCCTTCCACCCAGAATGCAAGCTCACCGGCTTCGATTACATCGCGCGCATCGGGCTCGAGCTCCACGTTAACCGGGGTGGAAAAATACACTTCGTCCCCCCAGGTCATTGCCCTGGACTCGAACGGCGCGCGATCGTATATGGCATCCGCGGTGGGAGTTTGCAGCAATTCTGCCTCCAGGGTCACGCCGCCGGCGGTTATGTTGAGTTTGCGCATTTTCCGGCTTGGGCGGCGCAATCGCTACCGGAGCCTCCCGGCGCATTTCACGCCTGATGCTTCTCCCCGACCTGGGCTACCGCGCCCTTGCATTTTTTCCACGCGTCGAGGCCGCCCGTCATGTGGCAGGAATTCGCCAGCCCGGCTTGCTGCGCGGTCTCCACCGCCATCGCCGAACGCTCGCCGAAGGCGCAATAAAAAACGACCCGTTTGCCCGTCGCGCGCACGAGCTCGTTCAAAAGCCCTCCCGGAGAGACATTTTCGCTCACCTCCGCATACGGGACGTGCAGGGATCCGGGAATGACACCGTGACGCTCCCGCTCGCTGTCGTCGCGCAGGTCCACCAGCACGATGTCCGCCGAGCCCGCAAGCTTTCGCATCTGCTCGCATGAAAGCGCCCACCCTCGGGCCTCCAGCTCCTCCTGGTGCAGCCCGATTTTCAGATTGGCGGGGACCGCGACGTCCATCATCTTCGGGTTTGGCAGACGCAGATTGTTCATGATATCGACGTACTGGTCCACGGATTCAACCTGGAGTCTCGGGTTGAATCTGCGCTCCTCGCCGATAGTGCTGACGGTATCTCCCTTGTAGTCGTGAGCCGGATACACCAGGGTCGTGTCCGGAAGCTTCAGGAGAACATCGAATATGGAGTGATATTGCGCGACCGGGTCGCCGTTCTGAAAATCCGTTCTCCCGGTGCCGCGGATGAGCAACGTGTCTCCCGTGAATGCTCTGTCGTCCATGACAAAGCTGAATGAATCGTTCGTATGACCCGGCGTGAATCGCGCAATCAGCGATATGCCCTCGATGGATAAGGCCTCGCCGTCGGATACTCGCATCGAAACGACATCGACGCCGCTTGTTTCGCCCATCACGGTAATACAGCGCGTGCGATCGCGCAGGGCTCCGAGCCCGCTGATGTGATCGGCATGCACGTGGGTATCGATAGCTTTGACGAGCTTGAGATCCAACTCCTTCAGAAGCTGGAGATAGCGGTCGACTTTTTCCAGCACCGGATCGATGATCAGCGCTTCACCGCCGTTTCGGCTCGCAATCAGGTACGTGTAGGTACACGAAACCGGGTCGAAAAGCTGGCGAAAGATCATTTCGGCATTTTAGAGGGATTCGAAGTCGAAGAACCGCAGCGTTGGGGGAGAACGTTATACCGGAAACGCCCCTGGATAAAGTCCTCGGATGCCCGCGGGGTGCAAAGCTCGCCCCTCTTTCACGATAATCAGGTACAGATCAAATACCAAGAAACCGGCGTTTGAGATGAATTCCGAATCTTCTGTCGCGGTTATAGGCGCGGGAATCGTGGGTCTCGCCGTCGCCGACGCGCTCAGCCGCGCGGGCGCGGAAGTCACGGTGCTCGACCGGGGCGCGCTTGCGGGCGGCACGACCAACAACACCTTTTCCTGGCTGAATGCCACCTCCAAGACCGAGGACGAAGCCTATCACCGTCTCAACGCCGCCGGGACAGCCGCCTGGAGGGCTCTGGCCCGGGAGGCGGGCGAAGAGGTCATCGGCCTTCATCGCTGCGGCATGATCGAGTGGGTCGATGGTGCCAACGAGGACGCGCGCACCGATCTGGAGCGGCGCGCCCGACGTCTCGAGGCATGGGGATATCCTGCCCGCAGCTTGAATCGACTGGAACTCGAGGCCATGGAACCGCACCTGGCGTTTCCTCCGCGGG
>DATIPL010000503.1:0-2215 GCA_035471965.1 Gammaproteobacteria bacterium | reverse complement strand
TGGTGTACAACTTCGACACCGATACCTGGGTGGACTTCAAGCTATTCGGGCTTCTGGGCCTGACCGTGGTGTTCGTGGTCGCCCAGGGCTTTTATCTCGCCCGGCACATGCACGATGAAAACGCCGAGGAGGAGCGCTGATGCTCTACGCCATCATTTGCGAAGATGTCGAGAACAGCCTGGAAAAACGAAATGGCGCCCGCCCGGCGCACTTGGAACGTCTCGAAGCACTGAAGGCAGAGGGTCGCCTGGTTCTGGCTGGACCACATCCCGCCGTGGATTCCGGCGAGCCCGGAGAGGCCGGATTCAGTGGCAGCCTAATCGTCGCCGAGTTCGATTCTCTGGAGGACGCGAAGATCTGGGCCGACGCCGATCCCTATAATCCCGCCGGCGTGTACAAGAAAGTGACGGTGAAACCTTTCAGGATGGTGTTGCCCTGACTGGTGACGCGTGATGCGAAACGTGGATACGAACGAAGCCTCAGTACGGTAGGAGCGAGCGCCAGCTCGCGGTGCCTGAGCTCAGGCCGTGAGGCGGGCGACGATTCTTTGAACGCTCTGGAACGTTCGCGGCCACGGCCGCTCCTACATTGTTATTGGCGGGCCAGGCTTCGAAGGTGCCGCCCGACATACGACATACGAAGATTGCCACGGATTTGGTGGCGCAAAACGCTTCGCTGGTGCGCCCTACGTGATGCTGTCTACCGACTACCAATTTCCGATATTCAATATTCGATATTCGATATATTCGATATTCGATCCCCATCAACCCCTACCATCTACCCTATTCCAATAGTTGAGATTGCGCGCTCGACCTAAGAATCTCGACCTAAGAATCATGTCTCCCACCCTCGCCCTCGCCATGGAGCTCATATCGCGCCCGTCCGTTACGCCGGAAGACGGTGGTTGCCAGGGGTTGATTGCGGATCGACTATCACTCATCGGATTCGACTGCCAGACCATGAGATTCGGTGAGGTGACCAACCTCTGGGCCCGGCGCGGCACCCATTCGCCCCTGCTCGTCTTTCTCGGCCATACGGACGTGGTGCCGACCGGTCCGGAATCCGATTGGGAAACACCCCCTTTCGAGCCGACCCTTCGTGACGGATACCTTTGCGGCCGCGGCGCTGCGGACATGAAAGGCAGCGTTGCCGCGTTCGTCACCGCCCTGGAGCGATTCGCCGCGAATCATCGCGGACATCGCGGTTCTGTCGGAGTATTGCTCACCAGCGACGAAGAAGGGGACGCCGTTGACGGTACGGTGAAGGTGGTGGAGACCCTGAGTCACCGCGGCGAACAGATTGATTGGTGTCTGGTGGGCGAACCATCGAGCCGGGCCCGGGTGGGCGACGTGGTCAAGAACGGACGGCGGGGATCGCTCACGGGGCGAATCACCGTGCTGGGCCGGCAGGGTCACGTCGCCTATCCCGACCAGGTCGTGAACCCGGTTCACGCCTTCGCCCGCGTCCTCGCGGACCTGGTCGACACCGTCTGGGATCAAGGCAACGCCGACTTTCCGCCCACTTCGTTTCA
Source organism: Gammaproteobacteria bacterium (assembly GCA_035471965.1). Lineage (GTDB taxonomy): Bacteria > Pseudomonadota > Gammaproteobacteria > HK1 > HK1 > CAMYJH01. The sequence goes on along the minus strand of DATIPL010000503.1, from coordinate 684 downwards.
GGTTTCGAACGTCAGCGCGGGGACCGGGGTCGAAAACGTCGTGCCCGGAATTCTCGAAGCCTGCTTCAACTTTCGCTACTCGACAGAGACTACCGCGCAAGCGCTGAAGGATCGCGTCTCCGCTGTTCTGGAGAAACACGGAGTCCGGCACCGTGTGCAGTGGACCCACGGAGCGCAGCCCTTCCTCACCCGCGAGGGCGTCCTGGTGGACGCGGTGAAGACGTCGATTCGAGAGCTCGCCGGAGGTGATACCGAGCTTTCCACTGAAGGCGGCACCTCCGACGGCCGTTTCGTCGCTCCCACCGGCGCGGAGGTCGTGGAGCTCGGCCCGGTCAATGCCACCATCCACAAGATCGACGAGCGCGTGCGGGTCGAGGATCTGGACCTGCTGTCGAAAATTTACGAGCGGATGATGGAGATTCTTCTGCTAGACGGTAGCGTTACTCGGGGACAGTAACCTTCAATGTCTTTGGCGACCTACCCAGCAGTAGAAATAGAAAAAGGGGGGTTCAGAAGGGCGTCGCCTGCAATGAGGTATACTGTCCCCACAATAAAAAAAGCCGCGCACTTTTCAGTGCGCGGCCGGCATTTCGCCGAATCGCTTCAGCCTCTTACCGATCAGGCTACGGCTTTCCGACCGACGTCGGCTCCGTCGTCGAACTGATCCTCTTCGGTTGAACCAGA
>DATIPL010000502.1:0-3241 GCA_035471965.1 Gammaproteobacteria bacterium | reverse complement strand
TCTTCCTCGCGGTGGGCGGGCTGTTCGGGCTCCTCGTCGCCCTGACCCGGTGGCCGGCCGTGCACCTGCTCCCGGCCGACTGGTTCTACCTGGTGCTCACCGGGCACGGCCTCAACGTCCTGCTGGTGTGGATCATCTTCTTCGAAATCGCGATGCTCTATTTCGCCTCGGCCGCCGTGCTGAACACGGGACTGGCTACTCCCTGGATGGGTTGGATCGGCTTCCTCCTCATGCTGGTCGGGGCGATCATGGTGAACGTGGCCGTGCTGCAGGGCCAGTCCAGCGTCATGTTCACCTCGTACGTTCCGATGCCGGCTGAACCGCATTTCTACCTGGGACTGATTCTCTTCGCCGTCGGCGCGCTGATCGGAGTCAGCATCTTCTTTGGGACGCTGGTGATCGCGCGCGACGAACGCACCTACCAGGGCTCGATCCCACTGGTCACCTTCGGAGCGCTGACGGCGGCGATCATCGCCGTCTTCACGATTGCGTCTGGCGCTATAATTCTGATTCCGACGTGGCTGTGGTCTCTCGGCTACATCAGCGAGCTGGACTCGGTAATGTACAAGCTCGTCTGGTGGGGCATGGGGCACTCATCGCAGCAGATCAACGTCTCGGCCCACGTCGCGGTGTGGTACGCCATAGCGGCGATTGTCCTGGGCGCCAAGCCGCTTTCGGAGAAGGTCAGTCGCTCGGCCTTCCTGCTGTACATCCTGTTTCTGCAGCTTGCCAGCGCGCACCACATGCTGGCCGAGCCTGGCATCAGCTCCGACTGGAAGATCTTCAACACGAGCTATGCGATCTATCTCGCCGTGCTGGGCAGCATGATTCACGGGATGAGCGTACCAGGCGCCGTCGAAGCAGCGCAGCGGAGCAAGGGTTACACCAAGGGCGCCTTCGAATGGCTGCGAAAGGCGCCATGGGGCAACCCGGCGTTCTCGGGTCTCGCCCTGTCGCTGGTGCTGTTCGGCTTCCTCGGGGGTATCTCCGGCGTCGTGTTGGGCACCGAGCAAATCAACCTGATCATGCACAATACGCTCTACGTCCCGGGTCACTTTCATGCCACCGTGGTGGCGGGTACGACCTTGGCCTTCATGGCCTTGACCTACCTGGTCGTGCCGCTCATTTTCCGGCGCGAACTGATCCTGCCGGGCGTCGCGAAATGGCAGCCTTACATCTTCGGCATCGGCGTCGGTGGAATTTCCCTCTTCATGATGGGAGCTGGTACTCTGGGCGTTTCGCGCCGCCACTGGGACATCACCTTCAGCGACGCCCTTTTGACCTTCGATTATCCCGGGACCGCAATGCTGATGATGGGTCTGAACGGGGTGTTTGCGCTCTTGGCTGCACTTGGTGGCGCCATGTACATCCTGGTGGTCGTCGGCTCGATCCTCGTCGGCAAGCGTCGCGAGGGCGAAGGGCAACCCACAGCGGCTCCGCTCGAGCCCAAGCCCGCCGCGGCCGTCGGGTCTTATGGGAGCGCCGGCACGATCTACGTGCCCGGAACCTATATCCTGGTCGGCGTCTTCTTCACCGCCTTCGTCCTGTACTACTTCGTCAACTGGAAGTATCTTTCGGAAGTCTGGCCGCTGAGCTGACGCCGAGATCCGAAGTAGGATAGAAAGCGAACGAATAGGCGGTCCAGGATTCGAACATGGGCACGACGCTCAGACTGATCGGTTCAGTCTTCAAGCTGCGCATTGCAGCGGCGATCACCCTCTGCGCCCTCGGTGGGGTGGCGGTCACGCCCGGCGCCGTACCCGAAGCATACCAGATCGCCGCGCTGGGGCTTGCGGTCATGCTGTCGGCCGCCAGTGCTGGGGCGTTCAACCAGTACGTTGAGCGCGACCTCGACGGCAGAATGCGCCGAACCGCCGGCCGACCCTTCGTGACCGGCCAATTGCGGGCCGGGCCGCTGTGGCTCGGCGTCATCCTGGCGACCCTTGCTCTGGCCATAGGCTTGGCCGCCCTGGCGCTCAATTCCTGGGTTGCGCTGCACACCTTCTTGGGCGCCTTCGTCTACGGCGTGGTCTATACCGTATGGCTGAAACGCCGCACCTGGCTGAACATCGTGCTCGGCGGTCTGGCCGGCAGCTTTGCCGTGCTGGCCGGCGCCGCCACCGTCGATCCCAGGCCGACTGCCGCGCCAATTCTCCTTGCCGTGGTGCTGTTCCTCTGGACCCCGCCGCATTTCTGGAGCCTGGCCGCGGCCGTACGCGACGACTACGCCCGGGCCGGCGTGCCGATGCTCCCGGTTGTCGTGGGTGATGCGCTGGCGGCCAAAATTATCTTCGCCCATAGCGTGACCCTGGTGCTGCTGTCTTTGATTCCGGGCTTCATTTCGCTCGGCTGGGTCTATTTGATAAGTGCTGCGGTCGGCGGTGCGTTTTTCGTCGTGAAGAGCTGGCGGCTCGTTCAAGAGCTTTCGGCGAAGGCGGCCATCACGAATTTCTTCGCTTCGCTGGTTCAACTCTCGCTTATGCTGACTGGTGCGATCGCCGATCGCCTGCTTTTAGGGTGAGGATCCGTGTGATGTTCGGCAGACGGACGGCAGCGGTCCTGTTTGCGGTGGTTTTCTGCACTTCCGTTCCAGCTCGCGCGCACGAAGCCGATTCCGCATCGTTCGAGCCGGAGGCAGCAATCCGCCACAGCCAATCCGCCGTCGGTCGAGAAGTCGGCGATTACGCCTTTCGCGACGGTGGCGGCCACTCGGTGACCTTCGCGGAGCTTCGCGGCAAGCCGCTGGTCGTGAATCTCGTCTACACCTCTTGTGCCGACACCTGCCCGCTGATCGTGCAGACGCTCGCACGCGCCGTCGAGGTCGCGCAGGGCGCGCTCGGGGCCGAGAGCTTCAACGTCGTGACGGTGGGATTCGATGCCGCTGCCGACGATCCAGCCCGAATGCATGCCTTCGCTCGGCGCCAGGGCGTCGACCTGCCCAACTGGCGCTTTCTCAGCGCGAATCATGACACGATCGACCGCCTGACCGCCGATTTGGGGTTCATCTACGCGCCTTCGCCGCGCAGCTTTGATCATTTGGCGCAGATCAGCGTACTCGACTCACAAGGACACGTCTTCCAGCAGATCTACGGCGCCGAGTTCGACCCTCCGGCCCTGGTCGAACCGCTCAAGGCGCTTGCCCTCCGCGACCCTAGGCGCCTCGCGTCCCTTGAGGGGCTGTCGATCGGATACGATTGTTTTGCACCTTCTACGACCCGACGCGCGATCGCTACCGCCTCGA
>DATIPL010000501.1:0-4700 GCA_035471965.1 Gammaproteobacteria bacterium | reverse complement strand
GAAAAGGAGCCGGGAAGGCGCAGCGTTCCCGCGGCGCCCTCTGCGGAGAAACCGGAAAGCAAGACGACGGAGTCCACCACCAGCGGATCGGAAGAAAGCGCCACCGCGGCGGGCAGCGCGCCGGAAACGATCAGCGATGAGGACCGCGCCGATCTGGAAAGACTGTTCGGAGAATTCGGCCGGCTCGACAACACCGCCGGCGAGCCGACGGCGGCTTCCCGGCCCGCGGCAGGTCGTGATTCCGAATCCCCCTGAGGGCTGCCTCCGCTTGCGATCGTCAACCCGGCGGTCTGCCGCGACGGCATTGCGCCCTCCGTCGCCGGGCCTCTTTGGGATCAACTTTCAGCGGCCGGTAGATTTCCACCCGGTCGCCGGGCTGCAGCACGCGGGTCGCCGGCGCTCTGCGCCCGAATACGCCGTAGTCCGGATGATGAAACGCCGCTTCCGGCAAAAGTCTCTGCCGGCGACACAGTTCAATCGCGCCGGCGATGCTCGTACCCGCCGGCACCTCCAGGGTCACAAGGTATTGCCGGTCCGAGGCCGCATATACGACTTCAACCCGAAGCTTCTCGCCTTTTCCCATAGAGCGCGTGGGCGCGTTTGCAGAATGCATCCATCATGGTCTCGGCGATGTGATTGAACACCGGACCAACTGTCGCTTTGAGCAGGGCGCTGGAGAAATCAAACTCGAGATGAAGCTCAATCTTTGAGCCGCCCTTGCCGAGCTGCTTGAAGCGCCATTCGCCCTCGAGGTGTTTGAACGGGCCGTCGACCAGGCTCATGCGGATCGCCTCCCCGTGCTGAAGCTGATTGCGCGTGGTGAACAATTTCTTCACCGGTCCGCGGGCGATCTCGAGGCTCGCCTGTACCTCGTCGCCGTTGCTCTTGTCGATCCTGGCGCTGCGACACCAGGGAAGAAAATCGGGATACGTTTCCACATCGGCGACGAGTTGATACATTGCCTCCGCCGTATACGGCATGATTGCGTTTCTATCGACCTTTCGCACTTCGCCTGGAATCCGTTCGACTCAGGATTTTCCGGATCGGGGCGAAGCATACCAGTAAGGGACTTGCTTCTCGATGGCCAGGAAAAAATCGGAATCGGCCAACACGATCGTCGTCAACAAGAAGGCGCGCTTCGAATACTTTATCGAGGAAACCTTCGAGTCCGGCCTCGAGCTCAAGGGCTGGGAAGTAAAGAGCCTGCGCGACAAACGCGTGCAGCTGGGCGAGGCCTATGTGGTAATGAAGGACGGTGAGGCCTGGTTGCTCGGCTCGCACATGACACCCCTGCCAACGGTATCGACCCACCTCGCCCCGGACCCGACGCGAACCCGCCGGCTGCTGTTGCACCGGCGCGAGATCGACCGTTTGACCGGCGCAGTCGAACGACAGGGCTACACCGTCGTTCCGCTCAAACTTTACTGGAAAAACGGCCGCGCCAAGCTGGAGATAGGTCTTGCGCGGGGCAAGAAACAGCACGACAAGCGCGCCACCTCGCGGGAACGGGACTGGCGGCGGGAAAAAGCCCGCATTCTCAAGCGGGGGTGACTTCGGAGGCGGTTGAATGGCGGGGGCGCCGCCCGCATATTGCTATTTGATGGAGAGAGTTCTCCAGGGTTGTGCGCTGGCCGCGGCTCGCGTGCTGGCTTAGAATTCGCGACCAAGACTGACACTTAAGGGGGCGACCTGGTTTCGACACGGGTAGCAAAGCCCTAGGTGCATGCCGAGGCGCAGCAGACCTCGTAAAACCAGCTGCAAAACCTATAGTTGCCAACGACGACAACTACGCTCTAGCTGCTTAATTGCGGCTAGCCTCTGACTGCTCTGTGCTTGTGCAGGCAGACACCAGGGGTCACATTTCACAAGATCGCGGGGACGCGCGCCCTTCGCGTCGCCGCTAAAACTCAATGGGCTCGCCCTGGCGCCGCCCTGCCCGTCGGGTATCGCCGGGGTCAAATGAATAGACGAGGCTAAGCATGTAGAGCCGAAGGCGGAGTGCTCGTGGACGCGGGTTCGATTCCCGCCGCCTCCACCAGTTTCCCGCTTTGGCCGCTTTCGCGTGACGCGGCTGATCGCCGGCGGGAGTCTATCTCCCCGCACCGGTCGTGCAGATCGGATGTTCCGGGTGCCGGTCAATCGCCGGTTTTTCCGCAGAGGGCGGACTCGAGCATGGGCGCCAGCTCTTTCAGGGCGCGCCGATACACCGGACGTTTGAAGTAGATCACCTCGCGCATGGGGTGCCAGTAATTCACCCACTTCCACAAGTCGAACTCCGGCGTGTCGCTGGCGTCCAGCTTGACGGCTGCTTCGGAACCGACCAGGCGCAGAAGGTACCAGACCTGTTTTTGACCGATGCACCGAGGCGAGTTGCGCCGGCGCATATAGCGTTTGGGAAGCTTGTATCTCAGCCACCCCCGGGTTGCTCCGACGACCTCTACGTGGTCGGGCAACAGGCCGAGCTCTTCGCAGAGTTCTCGGTAGAGGGCTTCCTCCACCGACTCGTGGGCCTTGATACCGCCCTGGGGAAACTGCCACGCGTCCTGACCCGCGCGCCTTGCCCAGAGCACCTGGCCCAGGGTGTTGGCGACGATGATGCCGACGTTGGGTCTGAATCCGTCCGTATCGATCACGCAGAAGCCACCTGCTTGTTTCGAAAGCAGAGTGTTCCACGATCCAGACACCTTCCGCAATTGGCACTTCGGAACCGGACTAAAAATGAAACACGAGGCGCTTCGAAGAGAAGGAGCCGCCGAAGCGAGGCTATTTTGCAGTGCAATAAAAAAGGCCCCGCAGCGAACTGCGAGGCCTTCAGTCTGGAAGAGGACGTGCCGGTCTGCCGACCGGCACGAGTCTTAGGCGACCTTACTTCTTCCTGCGCGCGCGGGCCTTCTTCTTCGTACCGCGCTTCTTCGCTGCTTTCCTCTTGGTCTTGCGCTTGGCCTTTTTCTTGGCCTTCTTCTTTGTCTTGCGCTTTGTCTTACGCTTGGCTTTGCGCTTGGTGGCCTTCTTCTTGGCCGCTTTACGCTTGGTCTTGCGCTTTGTCTTACGCTTGGCGGCCTTCTTCTTGGTCGCCTTGCGCTTGGTCGCCTTCTTTCTGCTCGTCTTGCGTCTCGCAGACTTCTTGGTTGCCATATTCCACTTCCCCCGTGGGTTAAGAACCGAATTTTCGACTCGCGAATGATTTAAAAATCAATCTCATGCAAATCGATAGACGTAATTTAGTCAATTTTCAAGCTTGGTCAAGACATTTCGCACTCACCTCGCAGTGAAATTTGCCAATTCGAAACCCGATCAGTGCCGTCGAGGATCGAATTTTCACTCCTCGATCGCACCTCGACTGAGTTGATCCACACGCTGTCCGCAACGCGATCCATACCCACTTTCGGTCTCTCGCAAAAAGATCTCATCAATCCGCGGGGCCGTATCCAGTCATTTTTCGAGCTCCGCGAATATGCGATCACGCACCTGCTCGAGCGATCCGAGACCGTCGACGCGCAGGTATTTCGGCGCCGCGGCGTCCCCGCTTTTCTCCCAGTCCGAGTAGTATGAAATCAGCGGCTCGGTCTGCGCATGATAGACTTCCAGACGCTTACGCACGGTCTCTTCCTGGTCGTCGTCGCGCTGCACCAGAGGCTCTCCGGTCACGTCGTCGCGGCCAGCCTGCTGCGGTGGATTGAACTCGACGTGATAGATGCGACCCGACGCGGGATGCACCCGCCTGCCGCTCATACGGCGAATGATTTCGTCGTCATCCACGGCAATCTCGACCACGTACTGCACCACGATTCCAGAGTCGCGCAGCGCCTCCGCCTGGGGAATGGTGCGGGGGAATCCATCGAACAGGAAGCCATTCTCACAGTCCGGCTGAGCAATGCGTTCTTTGACCAGAGCGACGATGATGTCGTCCGACACGAGCGCACCGGAGTCCATGATTTTCTTCGCCTGCAGCCCCAGCCGGGTGCCCGCCTCGACCGCAGCTCTCAGCATGTCCCCGGTGGAGATCTGCGGGATCTCGTAATGATCGGTGATGAATTTGGCCTGCGTTCCTTTACCGGCCCCGGGGCCCCCGAGCAGAATCAGTCGCATGTTTCAGTCTCTCTCAGCGCGACCATCCTCCTCGACTGCAGAGGTGGAAAAGGCGCAATCGCGGGGACGAGACAGCAATGCGGCAGATGGCTAAGGCGACGTCGCCTCGCGCGAATGCGAGCCTTGTATTGGCCGCGTGACGGCAGCAGGATACCGGGCAAGGGCGCGCTGGTTTTCGAGGGTGAGCGGCGCGGGATGCGCAGACCGCGCATCCGGGCGCGTCGTTGTCTGGCCAGTCCGGACGGGGGTTGCATGAGAAAATGAAGCTTCACAGCGATCAGGTTGGCAGCTCCAATCGAATCACAGGCTACGGATCGGGCTACGTGGCCGTGAACGAGGTACGAATCGGCAGCAGCGTCGTCGTTACGCCTACCCGTCTGCTCGAGGACTGGGCGCCCGACGATTTCTCCGAAATCTCCTCGGCCTGCTTCGGACTGCTCGATGAACTCGAAATCGAGGTCGCGCTGCTCGGCACTGGTGCAACGCAACAATTTCCCGGCGATAACCTCATCGCCAGATTCGCCTCCCGCGGCGTCGGGCTCGAGATCATGGATACCGCCGCCGCCTGCAGAACGTACAACATCCTCATGGCGGAAGGACGCACCGTCGCC
>DATIPL010000500.1:0-17799 GCA_035471965.1 Gammaproteobacteria bacterium | reverse complement strand
GATGACGTTTCACGCAGGCGTCTAATCGAAGCCCTGCGTGTGGCATTGCGTGGAACAACTGTTTAGATCTGACCGAGCATGTATACCCGCTGTCCACACTGCAGCACTTTCTTCGCCGTCAGCCCGGAACAGCTCGGTGCCGCCGACGGCCGGGTGCGCTGCGGTTCCTGCCTCGCCATCTTCGATGGGCTCAAGCACCTCACCGAGCGGCCATCGCGACAGAAGACAGAGAGTTCCGAGATCGATCCCGGAGTTCCGCAATCGGACCGGAGCGCGGACGACGACGGTAACTGGCAGGCGGACGTCGATCCGGATGCCTTCGACAGCGAAGCCTCGAACAATGCACCTCCGACTCTCGGCGAAGACGACGTCATTGGCGCGGACCAGGTGCCGGAAGCAATCAGGGATGACCTCGCCCGTGCCGAAGCGGAACACCACGGGCGTTGGAGAACCGCTGTGCTCACCATATTTGCCCTCATCCTGCTCGCGGCCCTCGGGGTGCAGTACGCCTGGTTCAAGCCGGTAAAGGTGCTCGCCGCATATCCTCAGGCGCGCTCGTGGCTGGAAAGTTTCTGCGCCTACACTGGATGCCGCCTTCCGGACCGCCGCGATCCTTCCAAGATCCAGATGCTGGCGCGGGACGTGCGGGTTCATCCCGGTTACGAGGGCGCACTTCTGGTTTCGGCGACGCTGGTAAACGCTGCGGCGCGAGCACAGCCCTATCCGCGATTGCAGTTCAGCGTTTTCAACGTCAACGGCCAGACCATTGCAAGCCGTGTATTCGAGCCGGAGGAATATCTTTCATCCGACCTGGATCCGAAGGGAGACATGTCACCGGGTAAGCCGCTTCAGATCGTCATTGAGCTGATTGCGCCGGAAGAAGCTGCGATCAGTTACGAATTTCGATTCCTTTGATTCGGGCGGATTCTGGCGTTGCCCGGGCGGGGCGCGAGCGGTTGTGTGCAGTGCAACGTGAACGAGAAGCGAGAAGATGGCGCACGGTTGGCGGCTTTGCGGCGAGCGCTTTCACGGTGAACGGGTAGAGGTTAAGATTGCATGCGCCGGGTGGGGGTCGGCGCCTCCCTGCTTTTTCGTTGCGACGGATTCGTCGTCTCGGCAGAGCAGTGAATCGTTGTTTTCCCTCATTCTTTTCAGAAAAGAAGCGCAAAGCGCTGCAGGACGCACAATAAGGATGCGAATCGGGAGCTTTTCCGTAAGCGGTCGCTTGATTGCGGCGCCGATGGCAGGCGTTACCGATCGTCCCTTCCGGACACTTTGCCGTAGACTCGGCGCCTCTTTCGCCGTCGCCGAGATGGTGTCGTCCAATCCGCGGCTGCGTTCAACGGAGAAAAGCCGGCAGCGTATTGACCATGAAGGAGAAAGCGAACCGCGCTGGGTGCAGATCGCCGGGGCGGATCCCCGCGAGATGGCCGAGGCGGCGCGACGCAACGCGGACGCAGGCGCCCAGATCATCGACATCAACATGGGGTGTCCGGCAAAGAAGGTATGCAACCGCGCCGCCGGGTCGGCCTTGCTCTCGGACGAGTCGCTCATCGAGCGCATTCTTGACGCGGTCGTTGCTGCGTCGCCGGTGCCGGTTACCGTGAAGATCCGCACCGGACCGGATCCAGCCAGTCGCAACGGGATTCGCGTCGCCGGGATAGCGGAGCAGGCAGGCGTTGCCGCGATCTCCGTGCACGGACGCAGCCGGGCCTGCGCCTTTCGGGGCCGCGCCGAGCACGAAACGGTGCGCAGGATCAAGTCCAGCGTGAAAATACCGGTGATCGCCAACGGGGACATCGATTGCCCCGAGAGCGCGCGGCGGGTATTGCAGCAAAGCGGTGCCGACGCGCTCATGATCGGTCGCGCCTCCCAAGGCAACCCGTGGATATTCCGCGAAGTGAGTCATTACCTCGCATGCGCAAAGGCGCTCCCCGGGCCGGATGACGATGAAGTGGCCGAAACCCTGGTCGAGCACCTCGAGTCGCTGTACGGGTTCTATGGCGCTTTCAAAGGCGTGCGCGTCGCGCGTAAGCACCTTGGCTGGTATCTCAAGCTTCGAGGCGGAGCCGATTTGTGGTCCCGGATCAATCGGGTGGAAGAGGCGGCGATCCAGCTTCGAATGGTGCGCGATTTTTTTCACGCCGAAGCGGATCGCACCGCGCCCTCAGTCTTGCCGGTTCAGGAGCTTGCGGCGTGAGCCTGAGCGCCAAGGTCAAGTACCGTTCCGCCGGCCAATTGCTGCGCGTGGACGCGGCCCGCATGAAGGAGCCCTTGAGAGAGTGTGTCCGCGACGCGCTGACCCAGTATTTCCGCCAGCTGGACGGCTACGATGCCTGTGACCTCTTCGATCTGGTTATGACTGAGGTGGAGGCGCCCCTGCTGGAGTCGGTGATGGAATACACCCGTGGTAACGTGACCCGGGCTGCCGCCATTCTCGGCATCAATCGCGGCACCCTGCGCAAGAAGCTCAAGCAGTACAAGCTCGAGTGACGCCGGCCGGGCGTTTGAGGCGGATCTCGAGAGCCCGGGCGTCGCGGGACCGTGACGAAAGGATTGGCTTTCGCTACCGCCCGAAAGCCGAGCCGCATTCAAGCCGGTCCGATGTTCGGGTTCGCTCGCGACGCCGCCTGAAATCGGAATGCGCTTTGGACGATTAGAGATCTCGAAGTCTCCAACCTCAACACTCCCGCCAGCCTGGAGAAGACTCGCATGTCTGCTGTGACCCGCGCGCTCGTAAGCGTGTCTGACAAAACCGGAATAGTGGAATTCGCCTCGAGGCTTTCCAGGCTCGGAGTGGAGATCCTGTCCACGGGGGGAACCGCCCGACTGCTTTCCGAGAACGGCGTGGCGGTGAAAGAAGTCTCCGAGCACACGGGATTTCCCGAGATCATGGGCGGGCGGGTGAAAACGCTGCACCCGAAAATTCACGGCGGGCTGCTCGGGCGGCGCGACGTGGACGCCGAGGCCATGAGGGCGCAGGGAATCGAACCCATCGATTTGCTCGTGGTCAACCTCTATCCCTTCGAGCAGACGGTGGCGAAACCCGGCTGCGATTTTGCAACCGCGGTGGAAAACATAGACATCGGCGGTCCGACAATGCTGCGCGCTGCGGCTAAGAATCACGCCTTCGTGACCGTGATCGTGGACGCCGCCGACTACGAGAGAGTTATCGCCGAGCTGGAAGCGGACGGCGAAGTGTCTGATCAGACCCGCTATGACCTGGCGCTAAAGGTGTTCGAGCACACGGCTCGCTACGACGGCGCCATCGCCAATTACTTCGGATCCGTAGACGGCGTAAGCGGAGAACGACAGAAGTTTCCCCGCACCTTCACCATGCAGTTTCTGAAGTCGGAAGAAATGCGCTACGGCGAGAACCCGCATCAGCGCGCCGCCTTCTATGTCGAACGGGCGCCAGCCGAGCCTTCCGTTTCGACCGCTTTCAAGCTCCAGGGCAAGGCGCTCTCCTATAACAACATCGCCGACACCGACGCCGCGCTGGAGTGCGTGAAGAGCTTCCGGGAGACTGCCTGCGTCATCGTCAAGCACGCGAATCCGTGCGGCGTCGCCGTGGGTGAGAGCGTGCTCGAGGCATACGATCGGGCTTACCGAACCGATCCGACCTCCGCCTTCGGAGGCATCATTGCCTTCAACCGGCCGCTGGACGCCGCGACCGCCGGCGCCATCATCGAGCGGCAGTTCGTGGAGGTGGTCATTGCGCCGGTGATCGAAGACGGCGCATTGGCGGTGCTTTCGAAAAAGCAGAACGTACGCGTCCTTTCGTGCGGCCAATGGGGCCAGAGCCGACCCGCGGAGTGGGACTTCAAACGCGTTTCCGGTGGACTGCTGATTCAGGATCGCGACATCGGGGAGGTCGGAGCATCGGAGCTCAAAGTGGTCTCCAGGCGTGGCCCGAGCAACCAGGAAATGGCTGACCTGCAGTTCGCCTGGAAGGTGGTCAAGTTCGTAAAGTCCAACGCCATCGTCTACTGCAAGGACGGCATGACCGTGGGCATCGGGGCCGGGCAGATGAGCCGCGTCTACTCGGCCAGAATCGCCGGCATCAAGGCGGCGGACGAGGGTCTGGAGGTCAAAGGATCGGTGATGGCCTCCGACGCCTTTTTTCCTTTTCGCGACGGCATCGACGCCGCGGCGGAAGCGGGAGTCACCGCGGTTATCGAGCCGGGCGGGTCGATGCGCGACGACGAGGTGATCGCCGCCGCCGATGAGCACGGCATGGCGATGGTGTTTACGGGGATGAGGCATTTCCGGCATTAGACCGGCCCCGGTCTGATATCGATTGCAGCATACGCAGGCGGTGAACGTTCGTATTTCGAAGATCGAATGTCGAATATCGGTCAAAAGCTGAGGGATTGGATGCGCCTTTCTTCCCGGCATTCGGTATTCGACATTCGGTATTCGCCGCGTTGGGAAACGCGAGTGGCGTACCGGGCCGGAGACCCCGTCAGGTGAAGGTCCTCATCATCGGCTCCGGCGGACGGGAGCACGCCTTGGCGTGGAAAGTGGCGCAGAGCGAGGCCGTGAGAAATGTGTTCGTCGCCCCGGGAAACGCAGGCACCGAGGCCGAGCCGAAGGTCGCCAACGTTGACATCGGTGCGGATGACACCAACGGTCTGCTTCGTTTTGCCCGCGACAATGACATCGGCCTCACTATCGTCGGACCGGAGGCGCCGCTGGTAGCGGGCGTAAGCGATCGCTTCAACTCGGCTGGACTGAAGATCTTCGGACCCACACGCGCTGCAGCGCAGCTCGAGGGATCCAAGGCCTTTACCAAGGCGTTTCTAGAGCGCCACAGGATCCCCACCGCCGCGTATGAAAGCTTCACCGAGCTCGGCGCCGCGCTGGATTACGTCTCCAACGCGGGCGCGCCGCTGGTCATCAAGGCCGACGGGCTCGCGGCGGGAAAGGGCGTGGTCATCGCCGAGAGTGAAGGCGAGGCCGCCGCGGCGCTGAAGGCGATGCTGGTTGAATCGAGATTCGGTGATGCAGGGCAGCGCGTCGTCGTCGAGGAGTTTCTGCAGGGCGAAGAAGCGAGCTTCATCGCCATCGTAGGCGGCGGCAAGATCCTGTCCCTGGCCTCGTCCCAGGACCATAAGGCCGTCTATGACGGCGATCGCGGCCCGAATACCGGGGGCATGGGTGCGTATTCACCTGCCCCGGTGGTGGATGCCGGCATGCACGCGCGCATCATGCGCGAGGTGATCGAGCCGACTGTGTCCGGACTTCAGTCCGAAGGTCTCGATTACACCGGTTTTCTTTACGCCGGCCTGATGATCGGCGAGGACGGCGCGCCCCGGGTGCTGGAATACAATTGCCGCTGTGGTGATCCCGAGACCCAGCCCATCATGATGCGGCTTCAATCGGATCTGGTGCGCCTGTGCGAGGCGGCGGTTGACGGTGATCTGGGATCCTTGAAAGCCGACTGGAGCGATGAGGTCTGCGTCGGCGTGGTCATGGCCTCCGCCGGCTACCCCGGCGAATACGCCAGCGGGGATCCCATTGACGGTCTCGGCGACGCGCTCCGGGGCACCAAAGTCTTCCACGCCGGAACCGCGATGAAAGAGGGTCGCGTGGTCACCGCGGGCGGCCGGGTACTTTGCGTATGCGGGTTGGGAAAAAGCGTCACCGACGCGCAGGCCCTCGCCTACCGAAGAGTCGGCCAGATCCGTTGGAGCGGCGTCTACTATCGGACCGATATCGGCTACCGGGCAATCGCCAGGGAGAAGAGCAGGCGCTAGGTGGCGTTCAGTAATAGAAGTGCGTTTCGACGGCGCGCTCCCGTCTGCCGTCCACTATCTACGAGCTCCGAATCAAGAATCACTCTTTTCCGTTCCACTCGAGATAATTCTCGAGCAGAGTCAATCCCGCCCGCGCGCTTTTCTCCGGGTGGAACTGCACCGCAAACAGATTTCTCTGCGCAATCGCGGAGGAAAACTCGACCGCGTAACGCGTGCGACCCACGATGACGCCATCATCCCGGGGCGCCACGTAGTAGCTGTGGACGAAGTAGAAATATTCTCCGTCGTCGATTCCGCGCCATAGCGGATGAGCCTTGACAAAACGGACATCGTTCCAGCCCATGTGCGGGACTTTGAGACGCGCACCGGTCGCCTCATCCCGGGCATCCCTGGAAAAACGTTTCACGGTGCCCGGGAAGATTCCCAGTCCCGCGGTGCCGGCGTGTTCTTCGCTGGACTCCATCAGCGCCTGCTGGCCCAGACAGATCCCGAGAAACGGTTTGCTCGCCACCGCCTCCTTCACTGCCTCGACGAGCCCGTGCTCGTTAAGCTCCAGCATGCAGTCGCGAATGGCGCCCTGTCCGGGAAACACCACTCGGTCCGCCTCGCCAATGACCCCGGGGTCGCTGGAGACCAGGATCTCGGCGCGTTCGCCGGCCACGTGCGCGAGCGCCTTGGCCACAGAGCGAAGGTTGCCCATGCGATAGTCGATGACGACGACGCGTTGCATTATGAGCGACAAGTAACACGTGACACGTGACAAGTCCGGAAACAAACCATGCTGTAGGAGCAAGTAGATGACATACAGTAGATGGTAGATGGGGGCAGAATCCCGTATTCCCCTGCACCACCTACCATCTGCCGTCGACCATATTCCGAAATTCGACCTGCAATTCGACCCGTATCGTTCCTTCCACTTCAGAGTTTGCCTTTAGTCGACGGCAAAACGCCTTCGATTCGGGGGTCCTTTGCCACGGCCATGCGCAGCGCTCTTCCAAAAGCCTTGAACACGGTCTCCGCCACATGGTGTGCGTTGACGCCGCGCAGACCGTCGATGTGCAGTGTTGCGGCCGCGCTGTTTACGAAACCCTGGAAGAATTCGTGGATCAGATCCACGTCGAAATCGCCGATCCTGGCGCGGGGATAGGTGACGCGATATTCGAGGCCCGGCCTGCCGGAGAAATCTATCACCACCCGGGACAAGGCCTCATCCAGCGGCACATAGGCGTGGCCATAGCGGTTGACGCCCTTTTTGTCCCCGAGGGCTTTTGCGATCGCCTGTCCGAGAACGATACCGGTGTCTTCCACCGTATGATGAGCGTCGATCTCCAGATCGCCCGAAGCGTGAACATCGAGGTCGATGAGCCCGTGCCGCGCGACCTGATCCAGCATATGGACGAAAAAGGGCAGTCCGGTCTCGAGAGCAGTCCGGCCGGTTCCATCGAGATTTAGCGCGATCTCGATCCGGGTCTCCTTGGTGTCTCGTTTGACGCGGGCGCGCCGGGCGCACATCGAATTCTCCAGCTCGATAGTGGAATAAAGGGCGCTACAGCATACCTCGTGGAAGGAATATTGCCAGCCGCCACACCCACCTTGTCATCGTCGGCCAGTCGGATCATTGATGCTGTCACGCATCCGCTCCCGCGCCGCCGGCGCACCACTCGGCGTCCTCCCGGGATTCGAAAATATGCGGCGCGACTTCGCGGCTGCTCAGAGCGTCGCCGAGCTTCATACGCATGAAAGCGCTGGTGGTGTAACGGGTCACGCGGGTGTAAAAGTTGTCTTCCATGTAGCGGACCATCTTCGCCCATGAGTCCAGCACCGGCTCGTCGATGCGGCACCCGTCGTAGTTGACCACCACCCGCACACGCTGGCCGATCCGTCGGCAGCGACTCTCGACCGCCGCGCGCACCCTGTCCACGTCGTCTTCGGTACGCACCTGAAGTCCCTCGAAATTGAGAAACAGGACGTTGCGCTCGGAGTCATAGCTGAGTCGCTGCTGAAAGCCGATGTCCAGCAACGTCTGCTCGAGTTCCATTACTGCGGCCTGGAAGATTCGCGCATCCATGATTCCGGGATGGTCGATGATCGGCTCGAATTCCATCTGCGCGAGCACGTCCTGCTCGAGGTCGATACCGGGCGCGATCTCGATCAGCGCCATGCCTTCTGAGACGCGTCTGAAAACGCAGCGTTCGGTAACATAAAGCACCGGCTGCTTGAGCTTCGCCGCGTGTTCGCCGCTGAAGGTCACCTGCTCGACTTCGCGAACGAATTTCTTGCAGCGCCCTTCGGAGACGACGCGCAGGCGGCCGTCTTCGATCGCGGTCTGCAGACCGCCGGCGGTGAAGGTGCCTGCAAATACCAGTCTTCTCGCGTTCTGACTGATGTTGATGAAGCCGCCGGCGCCTGCAAGCCTCGGTCCGAACCGGCTTACGTTGACGTTGCCCTGGGCATCGCACTGCGCCATTCCCAGGCAGGCGAGGTCGAGCCCCCCTCCGTCGTAGAAATCGAACTGGGCGTTCTGGTGAATGATGGCGCTGGTATTGACGGCGGCGCCGAAGTCCAGGCCACTCGCGGGAACTCCGCCGACGACTCCCGGCTCGGCTGTCATGGTGACGTGACGGAGGATCTTCTCTTCGTTGGCGATTGAGGCGACCCCCTCGGGCATGCCGATGCCCAGATTGATGACGCCGTTCAAGGGGATTTCGAAAGCGGCCCGGCGGGCGATAATTTTTCGCTCGTCCAGCGGCAGCGGCGCGAGCGAGTCCAGCGGCACGCGCAGCTCGCCGGAATAGGCGGGACTGTATTGGGTGGCGTAGGTCTGCGCGTGCATTTCCGGCGGCGCCACCACCACGCAGTCCACCAGCGCGCCGGGCACCTGGACCATGCGCGGGTTGAGGGAGCCGGGTTCGGCCACGCGTTCCACCTGGGCGAGGACCAGCCCGCCGGAGTTTTTCGCCGCCATCGCCATGGCCAGGTTGTCCAGCGTCAGGCACTCGCGCTCCATGCTCAGATTGCCCTGCGGGTCCGCGGTCGTGCCGCGCAGAAAGGCGATGTTGACGGGCAGGGCGCGATAGAAAAGGAATTCCTCGCCGTCGATTTTCATCAATCGCACGATGTCGTCGCGGGTGATTTCGTTGATGCGCCCGCCCGAAAGTCGCGGATCGACGAAAGTGTGAAGCCCGACGCGGCTCAACGTTCCAGGCTTGCCGGCGGCGATATCGCGGTAAAGGTGGGTGATCACCCCCTGGGGCAGGTTATAGGCTTGGATCAGGTTCGCCGTCGCCAGCCTGGCCACCTTTGGGATCAGGCCCCAGTGACCGCCGATCACCCGCTTGAGCAGGCCTTCGTGGCCGAGACGATTGAGGCCGCGCTCCTTGCCGTCCCCCTGGCCGGCGGCGAATAACAGGGTGAGTCCCGACGGTTTGCCGCTTTCCAGGTACCGCTGCTCCAGCGCCGCGAGCAGCGCTTCCGGAACCCCGATACCGACGAAGCCGCTGTTGCACAGCGTATCGCCGTCGCGTATGAGGGCAACCGCCTCTTCGGCTGTGACAATTTTGCTTTGCATGGCACGAACCTCGAGCGCAGCCCGTTCGCAAAACGGTACGAACCCGCCACCGGAATCGAAAGTTCCCGCTGCGCATAAATCAAGCCCAGCGCAGATAATGCCAGAGCGGGCAGGCTAATTGACCCGCGTCAGGGCGGGGATTAAAGTTTCCCGCTGCGTTGCACAATGCGCCAAGCACCTTTCGGCGCCCGCGGAAACGTGCAATGAAGGAAGTTCTTGCCGGCCGTCTTTTCGCCCCATAGTCCTGCGTTTTCGAGGAGACTCATATAAACACGTCAATCAAGGGTTATTTCGTGGCCCTGGTTCTGATCACCACGATCATCTCGGCGATGCCGACACGCGCCGATGAGGTCAAGCCCGTTCTTCTGAAGACGGCAACTGCCTTCGCCACCACCCAGCCCGGTGCGGGAACGACCATAACCTGGATTGCAGATCGCGCGGAGGTCGCGAGCCGCGGCAGTATCAAGATACGAATTTACGAGCCCAACAAGCTCGTTGCGCCGTTTGAAATACTCGACGCGGTTTCCAGCGGAAAAGTCGACGCCGGTTACGCCACCGCCGGTCACTGGGTCGGAAAAATGCCGGCGGCGCCCATATTCTCCGCCATTCCATTTGGTCCCGAAACAGGCGAATTCCTGGCGTGGCTCTGGCACGGGAACGGCATGAAGCTTTATCAAAAGATGTACGACAGGGCCGGATACAAGGTAAAGGTGCTGGTATGCGGGGTGCTCCCGCCGCGGAGCGCGGGCTGGTTTGCCAACGAGATCAACGCTCGCGACGACCTGAAGGATCTGAACATGCGGATCTTTGGTTTCGGCGGTGACGTCATGAAACGACTGGGAGTATCAGTGCATCCCCTTGCGGCGAGCGAGATTCTTCCGGCGCTCGAGAATAAGCGCATCGACGCTGCCGCGTTCTCCATGCCCGTTATCGAGCGCCGACTCGGTTTCCACAAGTTCGTCAAGTACAACTACTTTCCCGGATGGTACCAACAGGCGTCGACCGTCGAGCTGCTCATCAATCAGAAGGAGTGGAACGGAATGCACGAGTCGCAGCAGGTCTTTCTCGACATAGTTTGCAAGGCGGCAACTGCCAACTCTTTTGCCGAAGGAGAGGCGACGCAATTCGAAGCCATCAGCGAAAACGTCGCAAAGGACAACGTGAAGATGCGCTATTGGTCAGACGATATGCTCGATCTATTCGAGCGGACCTGGGAGGAAATTGCGGCGGAGCATGCAGCCGATGACCCCTTCTTCAAGGAGGTGTGGGAAGATTTGTCCAGCTTTCGCTCCAAATACGAGCTCTGGAATGTAAACGCATTTCTCCCGCGCCAGAAGCGAAAGTGAAGCCGTCCGCTGTCCGCGAGACCGGGCCCAATCCGTCTCCCGGTCGATTTTTCTGCAAGCGTCACGCTTCGCCGCCGCGCCGGGACCGATGTATCTCGATTCAGTGATATTGGAAAAAGACGTGGATAATCAACCGAAGGTCGGACTTTTTGTTACCTGCCTGGTGGATCTGTTCCGCCCCAACGTCGGCTTCGCCGCGATCAAACTGCTGGAAGACGCGGGCTGCGCGGTGAGCGTGCCGGCAACGCAGACCTGTTGCGGGCAGCCGGCCTACAACAGCGGCGACGCAGTGGATGCCCGCGACATCGCCAGACAGGTGATCGCGGCATTCGAAGAATTCGATTACGTGGTCGGCCCTTCCGGGTCGTGCATGGGCATGATCCGTACGCACTATCCGCGGATGTTTCCCACCGACGCGATTTGGCGCGGTCGCGCCGATCGCCTGGCGGAAAAATCGCACGAGCTTTTCAGCTTTCTTCGCGACGTGATGAGGGTCGATGATTTGGATGCGCGCTACGAGGAGACGGTGACCTATCACGATTCCTGCTCCGGATTGCGTGAGATGGGTGTCAAGGCCCAGCCGAGGGCGCTGCTGGAGAAGGTCGGAGGCCTGACGCTGAAAGAAATGAATGAGAGCGAGGTATGCTGCGGCTTCGGGGGGACGTTCTGCGTCAAATATCCGAAGATCTCCGAGCGAATGGTTGCGGACAAGGTGCAAAGCATCACCGAGTCCGACGCCACCACGCTGCTCGGCGGCGACCTCGGCTGCCTGCTCAACATGGCAGGGCGACTGAAACGAGAGAAGAGCCCGGTCAAGGTCTATCATGCGGCGGAAGTCCTTGCGGGTCTGACCCGGGTGTCCCCCATCGGAGATCCCGAATGAGCCTGGACAGCAACGAGGGGGTTCTCATGGGTTGCCTGATTCCGTCACCGGATTGAGTCATGCAGTCTCGGGCGCACGAGTTCAAGCAGAATTCCCAGGCTGCGCTCCTGGACCCGGAGCTCAAGCGGGCCATGGGCAAGGCCAAAGGCGGGTTTCAGCAGAAGCGACGTCACGCAATCGACGCGCTGCCCGAGTTCGAGTCATTGAGACAGGCGGCGCGGGAGATCAAGGAGCACACCCTTCATCACCTGGACTTTTACCTTCAGCGCTACGAGCAATCCGTCCTGTCGGCGGGCGGGCAGGTGCACTGGGCCGGCACCACGAAAGAGGCGCGCGAGATCGTATTGAAGATCTGTCGCGATGCGGGCGCCAGGCGCGTCACCAAAGGCAAGTCCATGGTGGGCGAGGAAATGGGCATCAACGAGGCGCTGGAGCAGGCGGGCTTCGAGCCTATCGAGACGGATCTGGGCGAGTACATCATCCAGCTTGCCCATGAGCCGCCCAGCCACATCATCGCGCCGGCCGTGCACAAGACCAAGGACCAGATCACCGATCTGTTCCATGCCCACCATCAGAAATACGGTTTGACCGATCGCGTGACCGAGTTGCCCGCCATCGTCAACGAGGCGCGTACCGTTCTGCGCGACAAGTTTCTCTCCGCCGACGTGGGAATCACGGGGGCGAATTTTTTGATTGCCGAGACCGGCTCCAGCGTCATCGTCACCAACGAAGGCAACGGTGACCTCACCAATACCCTGCCCCGGACGCATATCGTCACCGCCGGAATCGAAAAAGTCGTGCCCACGCTCGAGGACGTAAGCACGATACTGAGGCTGCTGGCACGAAGCGCAACCGGTCAGGAGATGTCGGTCTACACCACCTTTTCCACCGGTCCGAAGCGAAGCGATGATCTCGACGGCCCGGGCGAATATCACGTGGTGCTGCTGGACAACGGCCGTTCCCAGATGCTCGGAAACGAGTTCCACGAGATGCTGCGCTGTATTCGCTGCGGCGCCTGCATGAACCACTGTCCGGTCTACCAGTCCGTAGGCGGCCACGCATACGGCTGGGTGTACCCGGGCCCCATGGGCTCGGTGTTGACGCCGCTGATGGTGGGGCTGGACAAGAGTTTCGATCTTCCCAACGCCTGCACCTTGAACGGGCGCTGCCAGGAAGTCTGCCCCATGGGCATTCCGCTGCCCGACATGCTGCGCAAGCTCAGGGAACGCGGTTACGAGCAGCGGCTCGTTCCGCCCCGCGCCCGTGCGGCGCTGCGACTTTGGGCGTATTTCGCCAAGCGGCCGAAGCTCTATCGTCTGGCGGCGCGGGTGGGCATGGCCGCGCTCGGCCGACTGGGTAGGCGGCGCGGGCGATTTCGTCGCCTGCCCTTCGCCGGCGGCTGGACCGACGTGCGCGATCTGCCCGCGCCGCAGGGCGTGACGTTCCAGGCCGCATTGAAAGCCCGCCGGGGACCAACGTGAGCGACGCCCGGGAACGTGTGCTGGCCAACATACGCGCGGCGTTGAACCGCGAGGGGCCGCTGGAGGAGAGCGTCGCCGCGGTGCTCGACGCGCGGCTCGAAAGACCGCGCGCCAACGTGATGCCCGCCGTGAGCGGCGAATCGGTGGCGCGTTTCATCGCCAAGATGGAATCGGTCCATGCAGCCGTGGTCCGGGTTGCCACCATGGACAGGGTTTCCGAAGCGGTGGACGCTCACCTCGGGCAGCACGGGCTTTCGCCGGATCTGGTGGTGGCGCCGGACCCGGAGCTGGAAGCGATCCCCTGGTCCAATCGCTTTGCCATCGAGCGACGGGCCGCCAGCGGCGATGATCGGGTCAGCGTAACGGGCGCATTTGCGGGCATCGCCGAGACCGGCACTCTGGTGCTGCTTTCGGGTCCGGAGAGCCCGACGACGCTCAATTTCCTTCCCGATGATCACATCGTGGTGCTGCGGGCGGATCGCATCGTCACTCACATGGAAGACGCCTGGGTCCGGCTGAGAAGGGAGCGGGGCAAAATGCCGCGCAGCGTCAATTTCATCACCGGGCCCTCGAAGACCGCGGACGTCGAGCAAACGATACAGGAAGGCGCCCACGGCCCGAGGCGGCTGAGGGTAATTCTCGTTGGTTGATTCCGGCTTTACCCATGGGTCGTCGAGGTCGAGGTTCTGGTATGTCGTAAGTCGAGCGCGGCATGCACGCTCTGCGGTACGAAACGCTTTTACGTGCATCTCTGCCGACTGATGGCTTGCCGGTTCCGCGCCTGTCGCCCTCTCGCCCATAGAGCATTCTCGTTTGACACCGTTCACCCTATTCGGGCTGGTGCTCGCGGCCGTTGCCGCGTGGCTCGCGTGGCGGCGCCTTCGCCGGTCGAAGCGGGAGAAGGCTTTCAACAGGCGTTTTCCAGACGCCTGGGCGCGAATTCTCGAGCGCAACGTTTCCCCTTACCGCGGCTTGCCTGAATCGCTGCGCAGGCAGCTTCATGGCCACGTCAACGTTTTCCTCGAGGAGAAGGTCTTTGTCGGCTGCGGCGGGCTCGACATGAGCGACGAGATCCGGGTGACCGTCGCCGGCCACGCGTGCCTGCTGCTGCTGAACCGGCTCACGGACTACTACCCCGGCTTCACCACCATCCTGGTGTACCCCGACACCTACGTGGCGCGCGAAGTCATGAGCGACGGGATGCTCGAAACCGTGGAGGAACAGGCGCGCGCGGGCGAATCGTGGCACCGGGGTCCGGTGGTGCTGTCCTGGGAAGACGTGCTCCGGAGCGCCGACAGGGAGCATGCCGGAGAGAACGTGGTGCTGCACGAGTTCGCCCACAAGCTGGACGAGGAAAACGAGCGGCTTGACGGCCTTCCCGTTTTGGCCGACCGGAGGCAGTACGCCTCCTGGGCCAAAGTTTTCAATCGCGAGTTCGAGGCCTTGAGGCAGAGTGTCGAACGCGCCGAGTCCACCGTACTGGACGATTACGGCGCAGAGTCTCCCTCGGAGTTCTTTGCCGTGGTGACCGAGACCTTCTTCGAACGCCCGCGGGAGCTGTCGGCCGAGCACCCGCAGCTCTATGAGCAGCTGAGACGCTTTTTCAACCTCGACCCCGCGAGCTGGAGCCGATCCGAAAATCGCCGAGGCGGGCCATGAGTCAGGTGCCCGTGTCCGTTGCTCTCGCCTCCTCCAGCAGCCAGTCCCTGAAGGCGGATATCATCGGCGCGTCGGCGGTGGCCTCCGGACACACCAGGAAATAGCAGAACTCCACCGGGAAGCGGACCTCGAACGGCTTGACCAGCTTGCCGCTGGCCAGATCGTCTGCGGCAAGCACGCTGCTCGCGAGCGCCACTCCATGACCCTCGATGGCCGCCTGAAGCGACAGCGTTTCCGGGTCGCCGCTGAACTGCGGTCCCCTGCTTGCGTCGATGTCGTCCAGCCCCGCGGCCTTGAGCCACATCTCCCAGTCCGGCCAGGTGGGGAACTTCGGGTTCCAGTCGGTGCGCAGCAGGGTGTGATAGCGAAGATCGGATGGGGCGCGCAGCGGGTGTTCCCCCCGCAGAAGAGCCGGGCTGCACACCGGAAACACCTGCTCCTCGAAGAGACACTCCACCCGCATCCCGGGGTAGTCCCCGGAACCGTAACGGATGGCCATGTCCACCTGCTCGCGGGCGAAGTCCACGACCCGGATGGTGGCGTCGATGCGGATCTCGATTCCCGGGTGGCGTTCACGGAAATGATCCAGCCGGCGCAGCAACCATTTCGCGCCCAGCGAAGGCTCGACGCTCACCGTCAGCGGCCGGGCCGCGTTGCGACGATAGAAGGCTTCCACGCCCTCGGAAAGGCGCTCGAACGCATCGCTCAAGGCCGGCAGCAGCGCCTGGCCTGCTTCCGTCAGCTCCACCTTGCGGTTCAGGCGCACGAACAGGGTCGCGCCCAGACGGGATTCCAGCGCTTTCACCTGGTGGCCCACCGCCGCCGGGGTGACGTGCAGCTCCTCGGCCGCCGCGCTGAAGCTGCCCAGACGGCCCGAGGCCTCGAAGGCCCTGAGACTGTTCAACGAGGGAAGCCGGACAGGCATGGTTTCACTAAAGTATTTCTATTCCGAACAAGACAGAAAGTCGTTTGTGCATCCGGCCGTCGATTCGAGAAAATAGCGCCAAGCATCGGGAATCGATGAGGCCCGGTGTTCCAGACAGATTCGTAATCTTTTTCGACGCAGGAGGAAATCTATTATGACTACCCACTGCATGCAAACCCGGCCGGGCGCCCGCGGCGATCTCGTCGCCGCCACGGGGCTCAGCCGGCCCGCGACCGGCTCGTCGCTGAACGGCTTTTACGCCGCGGCGGCGGCAGGCACGAGACGTCTGCTGGCGAAGATCGTCCGGGCTCGAACTCGCCGCGCCGCCTTGGGTGAGCTCTCGAGCCTCTCCGACCGCCAGCTCATGGATATCGGTCTCCAGAGGGCTCAGCTTGGCGAAGTGGTGAACAGTATGCTGAGCGCCGCCGATCGGCGGTCTGACCGTGCCGGCGCGTGAATACGGAATCGGGCTGCGCGCGCGAACCGAAGCCTCAGGCGACAGAGCGCGCAGCCCGGTTTTGCCCCGCGCCGTTGTCGCCGGGGCGCTACCGTCGATTCATTGACGACGACAGGGAGGAGGCGCGCGCGGGACAGGCCTTGATTTCTCTGTTCGATCACCACACCCGTCACCGGGATCAGGCACACGCCCTGATCACCCGGGCGGGCGTCGCTCCGCCGCCTTGGGACAGATCGATCCCACCCGGATGAAATCGGCGATGCCGGCCGGGAACGGTGAGATCCCGACCCGGCGCAGCGTCCGCGTCATCCGGTGCGCCGCATTGAAGCAATCAGCCGTCAGCAGAAAACCTCCGCCAGGTTCACCCTCGATCGGCGGCGGCGGCGGAAATAGGTTTCCAGCCAGCGACTGGCGTGGGCCCGCCCCTGATCCTTCAGCATGGCGAGGAAAGACCTGTGCGTGTTGAGCTGACTTTCCACCTTGAGCTCGCTCATCAGCTCGCTTGCCTCGATGAGATAAAAACGCGCCCGGCGGATGCGCCGGGCGAGACGGTCACCGAAGAAGATTCCGAAGCCCGGATCCCGCCTGGCGATTGCGATGGCGCGCATTTCCCGCAGAAAGGTGGCGTTGAAGCTGAGTTCCGTGATGCGGTTGTAGATTTCTCTCGAGCTCCTGGGGATCCGGGGCCGGCTCAAGGGATGCAGCAAGACCACCACCATGTCCCGTGCGCGACAGTGCTCTGCAAGTGGAAACACCGCCGGGTTGGCGCTGTAGCCCCCGTCCCAGTAGACCTCACCCTCGATCTCCACGGGGTGATGCAGGGAGGGCAGGCAGGCGGATGCGAGCACCATTTCAGCGGTGAGCTCGCGGGTGTGGAACAGGCGCAGCTGCCCGGTGCGCACCTGGGTCGCTGCAATGAAAAGTTTCAACGGACACCGCTCGCGCAGCATTTCGAAGTCCACCTGGGCATTCAAAATGCTTCTCAGGGGATTCATCGCCAGTGGATTGAGCTGAGAGGGGGAAAAGAACCGGGTAAAGGCAATGAACGCGTGCATGAGCGGCGTCAGTTCGCCATTTCGATCGGAAAGCCGGGAAAGTCCGCCGCTGACGGGCGACAGCGTGGACAGCTGATCGGCCACTGACGCCCACAGCCTCGCCAGGGCTTCGCGAGCACCTTCGCGCCCTCCCGCCGTCAGCCCGTGGGCGAACACCACGGCGTTCATGGCGCCGGCGCTGGTGCCGCTGATGCCTTCGACCCGCAGACGCGCTTCCTCGAGCAGGCGGTCGAGCACGCCCCAGGTGAAGGCGCCGTGAGCGCCGCCGCCCTGAAGCGCGAGATTGATGGTCCGCGTGCCGAATACTGCCATGGAATCCGATGTTGCATCGCACAAGCCCATGTTGAAGCTAGGTTTCAGCCCCGGGCGATGCAAGACTGTCCTGCGCATTTTGCGGGCCACGCACGCTTTTCATGTCATTCTCCCACCGCTGGCCAGTAGCCGGGTCACCGAAGCCCGGGGACGCACAGTGTTGGTGCTGCCTTGACGCGCGGCCTGCGGGTTGACGCTGTCGGATCCATGGCATCTCATGAGCAAAGCTTCAAATTCGAACCGAAAGGCGACTCATGGATGAATACATGACCGCGGCGCTTGACGAAGCGCGTTCAAGCATGGACGAGGACGGTTATCCCATCGGATCCGTTGTGGTACGCGAAGGCGTGATCG
>DATIPL010000499.1:0-1910 GCA_035471965.1 Gammaproteobacteria bacterium | reverse complement strand
CTTTCCCTCGCTACGACCGCCTAAGTCCGACAGGCTGCTAGAATCGGCATCGTGAACGCGCTCTCCGAACGCATCCAGGTTACGCCCGTCTCTCCCGCCCTGGGCGCGGAGATTGCCGGCGTGGATATTTCGCAGACGCTGGACGAGCAGACCGTGGCCGAGATTCGCGCCGCCCTGCTCGAACATCTGGTCATCTTTTTTCGCGATCAGATTCTTACGCCCGAATCCCTGCTGGCCTTCGCGCGGCGCTTCGGCACCCTCAGCCGCTATCCGTTCGTCGAGGGCATGGACGACTATCCGGACGTGGTGGAGGTGGTCAAGCGCGAGGACGAGGCCCACAACTTCGGCGGCATCTGGCATTCCGATACCACCTACCTCGAACGTCCGCCCCTGGGGTCGGTGCTTTATGCCGTAGAGATACCGCCGGTGGGCGGGGACACGCTGTTCGCCAACATGTACCTCGCGTACGAAACCTTGTCGGACGGCATGAAGGAATTCCTCGACGGACTCAAGGCCGCGAACAGCGCGCAAAAAGCCGACGCCGCCGTGGGCCGGATGAAACGGGCATCCGAACGTCCGGGTGGCGAGGACCCGTCCGCCGTCGAAGCGGTGCACCCGGTGGTGCGCACGCACCCGGAAACCGGGCGCAAGGCGCTCTTTGTCAATCGCGGCCACACGGTGAAAATCGACGGCTTCACCGAGGAAGAAAGCCGGCCGATTCTCGAATATCTTTATGCGCACCAGACCCGGCCGGAATTTACCTGCCGCTTTCGCTGGACCCCGGGGGCGGTGGCTTTCTGGGACAATCGCCCCGCGCAGCACAACGCCATCAACGATTACCAGGGCCACCGCCGCGTGATGCATCGCGTCACCCTGGCCGGCGACCGGCCGGTATGAGAGCAATACGGAGATCGTCCGCCATGGCCATCGAAGTACGACCATTGGAAGGCGCGATCGGCGCCGAAATCACGGGCATCGACAGCTCGCGCCTTCTCACTGGCGGGGAATTCCGGCAGATCGAGCAGGCGATGCTCGATCACGTGGGTATCGTCATCAACCACCTGGAGGAGAATTTCGACTGGCTGATCGATTTCGGCCGCCGCTTCGGGCCGCTGAAGGAACACATCCTCACCCAGTACCACCATCCGAAGACGCCGGAGATGTCCATCATTACCGCCAACATGGGCAACGAGGAAGCGCGGAAGACGAGCAAACCCGCGGGCGCGTTCTGGCACTCGGATCTGTCCTACGAAAAAGATCCTTCCGACGCGATTTTCCTGTATGCCACCCACGTCCCGGCTGACGGCGGCGACACGCTGGTGGCGAACACCTGCCTGGCTTACGAAGCGCTGCCGGAGCAGACCAAACACCGGATCGAGGGCCTGACTGCCATTCACCGTTACGGCTGGAGCGGCGGCGGCGCCATCACCGAGCCCGATCCCGAGCGCCGCGCCCTGTATCCGGACGTCGAGCACCCGGTGGTCCGCACCCACGCGCGCACGGGCAGGAAGATCCTTTACGTGAATCCCGGCTTCACCATGTGCATCAAGGACATGGACCGGGGAGAGAGCGACGAACTGCTGGCCGAGCTGTTCGAGCACGCGCTCAAGCCCGAATTCCAGTATCGCCACCAGTGGCAGCCGAAACAGCTCGTCGGACTGGACAACCGCGCTTCCATGCACTGCGCCATCGGCGGCTACCGGGAACCGATGCGAAAGCTGCGCATGATCGTGGGCTGCACGGAACGAATGGCAGGCTGAGGAACGCGGTCTTTTTCAGTTTCTCGCCTTGAACGTCTGGAACGGGAATCGTTTTCTGCCGTTGCTGTCCAACCACTGAATCCGATTGGTTGCCGGCTGTTGGATAGCGGCCGTTCTCACCGCGTGCGGCGCTTGCCCCGGCGCGCGATA
>DATIPL010000498.1:0-3569 GCA_035471965.1 Gammaproteobacteria bacterium | reverse complement strand
CGCATCCTTGGGGCCACTTGAAGCGTGAAAGCCACGCAGCGAGGTGAGAAAACAATGCGTTTCATGATGCTGATGATTCCAAAGGGTTACGAGAAGGCGGCGCCGGGGGTGATGCCCGATGCGGAGCACGTGGCGGCGATGATGAAGTACAACGAGGCGCTGGAGAAGGCCGGCGTGCTCATCAGCCTGGACGGTCTTCACCCGCCGTCCATGGGCGCTCGCGTTTCGTTTTCGAGCGGCAAGCCCAGCGTCGTTGACGGGCCGCACATCGAGACCAAGGAAGTTCTTGGCGGGTACTGGATGATCCGGGTGAACTCCCGGGAAGAGGCCATCGCCTGGGCGAAGCGCTGCCCCGGAAAGGATGACGAGGTGATCGAGATCCGCCAGGTGCAGGAGTTCGAGGACTTTCCCGAAGACGTTCGAGAGGCCGCGGCAGGCTTTCAGGAAATGCAATCCAAATCGCGCTAGCGCGGCGGACGGCGCGGGAGCAGCGTAACAGCGAGGAATTCAGATTATGGGCAAGTATGTGGACGGGTTCGTGGTACCCGTTCGAAAGAAGGGCATCGAGGAATACCGTCGCATGGCCGAAGCGGCGGGAAAGATCTGGCGCGAGTACGGCGCGCTCGAGTTCGTCGAGTGCCTGGCGGACGACGTCAAGCCCGGGGAAGTCACGTCATTTCCGCAAAGTGTAAAGCTCGAAGCCGATGAGACGGTGGTCTTCGCATACATCGTGTTCGAATCGCGCGAGCATCGCGACCGCGTGAATGAGAAAGTAATGAAGGACAAGCGTCTCGAGTCGATGATGGATAAGAAAGACATACCCTTCGACGCCAGGCGCATGTTCTGGGGCGGGTTCGAGGTTCTGGTCGACGTTTAGTCCCGGCAAGGAGGATTAAAGATGCGATACATGCTGATGTGCTGTTTCGATGAAAAGCGGTGGGAACAAATTGGCGAATCGCAGCGTGAACAGATCATGAAAGCGTATGGGGAGGTCGTGCAGGGCCTCGTCAAGAGCGGTCACTACCTGAGCGGAGGCAAGCTCCAGTCGACTTCCTCCGCCACCACCATCCGTGGCGGAAACGGCAGGCCGGCCGTTACCGACGGGCCTTTCGCCGAGACCAAGGAGCAGCTCGGCGGTTACCATCTGGTCGAGTGTGAGGATCTCGACGAGGCGATTTCCATCGCAAAGCGCATTCCGACGATTCCCTTTGGCGGGACCATCGAAGTTCGCCCGCTGGAGCGAATGAACGAGACGTAAATCCCGTTGGCGTACCCGAACGGAGGTCATCGGAGACCGCCTGCTCACCCTCCGGCGGCCCGGGCATCGAGACCGTGGTGAGCAAGGCTGGCGTCAAACCGGTGCACGCGACGGTGGACAAAATCTACCGTCTCGAATCGCGCCGCGTTTTCGCCACGCTGATTCGACTGCTCGGCGATTTCGACCTCGCCGAAGAGGCCCTGCACGATGCGTTCGCCGCTGCGGTCGAACAGTGGCCGCGCGACGGCGTGCCCGGGAACCCGAGAGCGTGGCTGGTGTCGACGGGTCGGTTCAAGGCCATCGACGGGATTCGCCGCCGTTCCCGGTTCGATGCCTCCTTGAGCGAGCTCGCGCAGCGGCTCGGCTCGAGCACGGAGGACGCGGCGGATCTGGATGAAAAAGCCGTGGAGGATGATCACCTCCGCCTGATATTCACCTGCTGCCATCCCGCGCTTGCACCCGACGCGCAGATCGCGTTGACCCTGCGGGAGGTATGCGGTCTCACCACCGAGGAAATCGCCCGGGCTTATCTCACTTCGGCGCCCACCCTGGCGCAACGCATCGTGCGCGCCAAGGCGAAGATTCGCGAGGCCCGCATTCCCTATGAGTTGCCGGCGGCGGCCCATCTGCCGGATCGGCTGGATAGCGTGCTTCGTGTGATCTACCTGGTATTCAACGAAGGCTACTCATCGACTTCAGGCGAAACGGTGACGCGACACGACCTCTCGGCCGAGGCGATCCGGCTGGGCAGACTGGTGGTCGAATTATTGTCCGAGCCGGAAGCGATCGGGCTTCTGGCGCTGATGCTGCTTCACGATTCGCGACGCGCGGCGCGCGCCTCGCCGTCGGGCGATCTGATTCTGCTCGACGATCAGGACCGTTCGCTCTGGGATCGGCAGCAGATCGCCGAAGGACTGGCGCTCGTCGAGCGGGCGTTGACATCACGGCGTTTCGGCCCGTACACATTGCAGGCGGCCATTTCGGCGGTGCACGCGGAGGCACCCGGCTCGGAGGCGACGGACTGGGCCGAGATTGTGGCTTTGTACGACGTGCTGGCCCGGGTGGCGCCGTCGCCCGTCATCGAGCTGAACCGTGCCGTCGCCATCGCCATGCGCGACGGTCCACGCGCGGGCCTCGCGCTGATTGACGCAATCATGGGCCGCGGCGATCTCGAAAACTATCACCTGGCGCATTCGGCGCGGGCCGAGCTTTACCGGCGCCTGGGCAATCACGCGGACGCTCGCGCCGCCTACCTCAGGGCGCTCGCGCTGACGCAGCAGGAGCCGGAGCGGCGATTTCTCGAAAAACGCCTGGCGAATCTACCTCACTGAGTTCCCGAAACCGAAACGACGCGCCTGGCAGTCAGAACGTTGGGTTGATGCGTTGTCGATTTCCGGCCTCGCGGAACGACTAATCACCGTAATCCGTAAATCCGAGCCCAATCAGGAGACAGAGATGAAGTACATCTGCCTTGGGTTCCTCGACGAAAGCCGATGGGAACAATTATCCGAACACGAACAGAAAGCGCTGATGGACGACTGCTTCGCCTACGATGACGAGCTTCGCAGGAACGGCAATTTCCTGGGCGGCGAGGGGCTGCAGAGCGCCCGCAACGCCGTCACCCTGCGTTTCCGCGACGGCAAGGTTTCCGTGACCGACGGTCCGTTCGCCGAAACCAAAGAGCAGCTTGGCGGCATCCTCGTGCTCGAAGCCAAGGATCTGAATCACGCCATTCAGTTGATGTCGAAGCACCCCGGAGTGCGCGTCGGTCCGTTCGAGATACGCCCCGCCGAAGACATGGATAAGCTCGTTGAAGAAAGCAACGCGCGGCGCGGCGCCCCGGTCTCCTGATGGCGTACGACTTTTATTAATCGAGTGAATTACGAATCCGGAGGTTTTGATGCAGCAAACGAAGATCACGACGAACCGCCCACGCGCCGCGGGATCCGGAAAGGCGGACGCAAGCGTGACGCTGTCGAAGGACGAAGCCGAGGTGCGCGCGCTCATTGCCGCGTGGTCCAAAGCGCTGGAGCGCAAAGATGTGGGCGGTCTGACGGCGAACTATTCTCCGGAAGTCCTCCTGTTCGATGTGAAGCCGCCTTACCGCACCCGGGGCGTTGCCGAGATCCGACGGCTGTGGCAAGCGTGTCTGCCGTTTTTTCCGAACCGCTTCAGATCCGTGCACCGCGATCTCGAGGTCAAGGTGAGCGGTGACCTCGCCTTTGCCCACGGTCTGCATCGCGTCGAGCCCATCGGCGAGGAACATCCGGCGGGCAGTTCCTGGCTGCGCGTCACCGTCTGCTTTCAGCGG
>DATIPL010000497.1:0-5620 GCA_035471965.1 Gammaproteobacteria bacterium | reverse complement strand
CCAGTAGAAAAAATATTCATTTGAATATTGCACAGCGATTTATGTACCACTCCCACCCGATATACGACATACGAAAAGCAAATCTGCAACGGAACACTGCAAGCGTTAATATGTTCGAAAACTGAAAGCGAGTCTCCCAATGTCCTCCGCACGCCAACTTCAAGAACTACTCGACGCCCCCGGACTTGTGGTGATGCCCGGCTGCTACGACGCCTTTTCCGCCCGCCTCATCGAGCGCGCCGGATTCAAGCTTACTTTCATGGGAGGCTTTGCCGTTTCCGCGTCGCGCATCGGCATGCCGGATACCGGACTCATCTCCTATGCGGAAATGGTGGATCAGGCCAGAAACATCTGCAGCGCGGTCTCCATTCCCGTCATCGGCGATGGCGACACCGGTTACGGAAATGCGCTCAACGTCCAGCGCACGGTGCATGGATATGCCAAGGCCGGGCTCGCCTGCGTGATGATCGAAGACCAGGTGGCGCCGAAACGCTGCGGGCACACCCGGGGCAAGCAGGTCGTGCCGCGGGACGAGGCCTTCTCCCGCGTCCAGGCCGCGATAGACGCCAAAAACGAGGGCGCAGACATTCTGGTGATGGCGCGCACCGACGCCAATGCCACCGACGGAATCGACGAGGCGATCTCGAGGGCGCAGTCCTTCAACCAGATTGGAGCCGACATCACCTTCCTGGAAGCGCCCAGAAACGAAGATGAAATGCGCGCCTACTGCGAGCAGGTGCCGGGGCCGAAGATGGCGAACCTGGTGGAGCAGGGCGACACGCCGATGCTGTCCCACTCCGAGCTGGAAACAATCGGCTATAAGCTGGCGCTATATCCCATTACCGCGATTCTCGCCGCACAACGCGCCATGGAGCAGGCACTGGCATCGTTACACTCGGGGAGCCATCCGCAAGACCTTGCGGAGTTCGCACGGCTGCGCGAGGTGGTTGGCTTTCCGGAGTACTACGAAGCAGAGACCCGGTACGCAGCGAAAGTCTAAAGAGGCTGCCGGCCGGAATCCGCAGGCGGCGGGTAAAAAGGCTGAGCGAAGGGCAGCTCTGAAAGGATGCGCCGTTCGCACCTCGAAACGCGAACCAGCGGGCGACTTCTTTCCCCCGGATTGATAGCCGGATTCCTCCTCGAGAAAGCGGGGATCACCCGGGAAGGACGTCAGCAAATGGCGCGCATCGCGCACCCTACATCACTTTCGAACCGACCTCCGGTTTCCCCGAGCCGCAGGGATTGCGTTGCACCATCCCTGCGGCCAACGGAGTTTCGGTCTCTCTATTTCTCCCAGGCGCTCGCGTCGATGTCCAGGTCCGGAAACTTGGCCGGGTCGAACACCGGCTCGTCGGCGCCCTGCTTCAGCTGATCCCTGTAGTCATGCAGCACCCGCATGCCGACCGGGAACAGCATGATGATGGTGAGGAGGTTGACCAAGGCCAGGATGCCCATCATGGGATCGGAGAAAAAGAACACCGATTGCCCGGTCTCGGGTGAGCAGGGAGCGCCCTGCGCAGGAGCGAAACAGTTCAAGCCCTCGGGGTCCGTGTTGCGAGCCAGGCCCATGCTCTCTATGATTTTCGACCTTGTCCCACCCGTACATTCCGAGGACCGGCCATGACCGCCGAAACCCGTACGCTCGCCGAATTCGCCGCCAATCTGAGCTATGCAGCCATTCCCGCCGAGGTCCCGGAGCGCACCCGCATGCTCATCCTCGACCACGTGGGCATTGCCCTGAGGGCGCGCAACGCGGCCGACCTCAGGGAACCCATGAGCAGGGGGCTCGCGGCCCTGGGCCTCACTCGGGGAAATTCCACGGTCATCGGCGACGCGCAGGACTATACGCCCGGGGCGGCCGCCCTGTTCAACGGCAATCTCGGCCACGCGCTGGATTTCGACGACACCCATGCGCGGGCTTCGCTGCATTCGGGCGCGCCCATCATTCCCGCGGCCATGGCGGCAGCCGAGATGTCCAAGGCCGCCGGACGCGACGTGATCACCGGCATCATCGCGGGGTTCGAGGTGCAGACCCGGCTGAGCCTGGCCTTGGGTCCCACCGACCACTATAACCGGGGCTTCCATCCCACCGCGACCTGCGGCGTATTCGGCGCGGCGGCGGCGGCCGGGCGGGTGCTGGGCCTGACCGC
Organism: Gammaproteobacteria bacterium; assembly: GCA_035471965.1. Lineage (GTDB taxonomy): Bacteria > Pseudomonadota > Gammaproteobacteria > HK1 > HK1 > CAMYJH01. Next base: position 3,470 of record DATIPL010000497.1, on the reverse strand, counting down.
GGATCAAATGGTCCATGCCTTCGGACTTTGCGGCAGCCAAGCCGCAGGCTCCATGCAATTTCTCGCCGACGGCGCCTGGAACAAGCCCTTCCACACCGGCTACGCGGCCATGAACGGCCTCAATTCCGCGGTGATGGCGAAGGAGGGTTTCCGCGGCACGCTCGAGCCTGTCGAGGGCAGGCTCGGATTCCTGAAGGGCTACGCCCCCAATCCGCAGCCGGGGAAGTCCGTCGCAGGGCTGGGCGAGGTGTGGGAGACCATGGCCATCGCGCTGAAGCCCTACCCTTCCTGCCGCTACGGCCACGCCGCCATGGACGCGCTGATTGCGATTCGTGCCGAGCACGGTGTCGAAATCGATGACGTCGAATCCATCCAGATTGGCCTGCCCAAGACCGGCATCAAGCTCATCGGCGATCCGGAAGAGGACAAGCAGCGCCCGAAGAATTACGTCGACGGACAGTTCTCCATGGCATTCGTCGGCGCGGTGGCGTTGAGAGAAGGACGCATGACCTGGGATGACTACGCGAAACACCTCAAAGATCCAGACACCCTGGCTTTGTGCCTGCGCATCCACACCGTGCCCCATCCAAAGGTGGAGGCCGAGTTTCCAACCAACATGAGCGGACTTGCCACCGTGAAGCTGCGGTCCGGGGAAACGCTCGAGAAGATGGTGGTGATCCCGAAAGGCGAGCCGGATAACTTCCTGACCGCTGAAGAACTGCGGGAAAAGTTCGACGGGTTGACCGGCCCTTATCTTTCTGCAGAACGCCGTGACAAGCTCGCAAGCGCGCTGCTCAAATTCGATGAGGTTCACGACGTCCACGCGGTGCTCGCATTGACGGCGCCGGAATCCACCGCAGGGCTCAAAGTCGCCAGCGGCGGACAAGACTGACGATCGAATCCCTTATGTCCGTTCGGCACAAAGAAATCGGACCGCAGCGGTACCGGGAGTCGTTTGGTCGTTATTACGAGGACTTCGAGATCGGTGACATCTACGAGCATCGTCCGGGTCGCACGATTAGCGAGGCGGACAACACTTGGTTCACGCTGCTCACCATGAACAAGCACCCGCTGCATTTCGATGCCGAATACGCAAAGCAAAGCGAATTTGGCAAGCCGCTGGTGAACTCCGCCCTCACGCTCGCCATCGTCGCCGGCATGAGCGTGAGCGACCTGAGCCAAAAGGTGATCGCGAACCTGGGCTGGGACAAGATCCGGCTCACCGCGCCGGTGTTCGCCGGGGACACCATCTACGCGGAATCCCAGATCCTCTCCAAGCGCGAATCCAGGTCACGCCCGACCCAGGGCATCGTCACCGCGTCCACCACCGGCAAGAAAGCCGACGGCACCGTGTTCATGACCTACGAGCGCACTATCCTCGTACCCAAGCGCGGTCATGCGGTGGATGACGTGGCGGATTACTGAGGGGGAGCGGGCGTTCTGGAACTTCCCGATCCGATAACGGCTCTGGAATCGTAGATCGAATGTCGAATATCGAATATCGGGTAGCTCCACCCCGTCCCGACATTCGCTATTCGATCTTCGATATTCGAACTTCCAGAGCCATTGACTCCCCACGTCAGTCGCCATGAACGACGACACTACCCTCACCAGCGACGAATCCCTCATCCTCGACAGCGTGGATCGCTTCCTGGAGCGCGACGTCAAGCCCTATGCCCACGACCTCGAGGCGAGCGATACATACCCCGAGGAAATCGTCGAGAAGATGAAGGCGCTTGGCCTGTTTGGCGCCACTATCCCGCAGGAATACGGGGGGCTCGGACTGCCGATAACCACTTACGCCAGGATCGTCGAGCGGGTCTCCGCCGTGTGGATGTCGGTCTCCGGCATCTTCAACTCCCATCTCATCATGGCCACGGCGGTGCAGCGCTTCGGCACCGATGAGCAAAAGACCAAATGGCTGCCGAAATTCGCCACGGCGGAGCTGCGCGGCGGCATTGCGTTGACGGAGCCGGACTGCGGAACCGATCTCCAGGCCATCCGCACCAGGGCCAGCCTCGAAGGAAACGAATACGTAGTGAACGGCACCAAGACCTGGATCAGCAACAGCATCCAGGGTCAGATCATGGCGGTACTGGTCAAGACCGATCCGAAAGCTCGACCCGCACACCGCGGCATGAGCCTGCTGCTGATGGAAAAAGGCCCAGGATTCAGCGTCAGCAAAAAGCTGGATAAGCTCGGCTACAAGGGCATCGACTCGGGCGAGATCGTGTTCGACGAGTGTCGCGTTCCGGCGGAGAACCTGATCGGCGGGAAAGAAGGCCTGGGCTTCAAGCAGATCCTTGGTGGGCTCGAGCTCGGACGGATCAATGTGGCCGCGCGAGGCGTCGGTATCGCGCGGGCATGCCTGGAAGCGTCAACGGCTTATTCGCAGCAGAGAAAGACTTTCGGCAAGCCCATCTGCGAGCACCAATCGATCCAGATCAAGCTGGCGGAAATGGCGACGCGGCTCGAAGCTTCGAGACTCCTGACCGAGTCCGCGGCAAAAGCCTATGACGCAGGCCGGCGTTGCGACATGGAGGCGGGCATGGCCAAACTGTTCGCCACTGAAACCGCCATACACAACAGCATCGAAGCCATGCGAATTCATGGCGCATACGGCTACTCGAAGGAATTCAACATCGAGCGCTACTACCGCGATGCCCCGCTGCTCGCCATCGGCGAGGGCACAAACGAGCTGCAGAGAATTATCATCGCGAGGCAGCTGGTCGAACGGAATCCCGCATGAAGATTCCGTCAGGGTTCCGAGTCGAACATGCCCGCGTAGCCGCGCGCGTCGAAAAAGCTTTCGATGCGCGTGATCCGGCCCTTCTCGACGCGGATCCAGTGGGCGATACGCGTGGTCTTAATCGCTTCCACCGTGGTCTCGTAAGTAAGTATGGCGCAGACCTCGTTTCCATCGACAAACATGCGCCGGCGCTTGAGCCCCTCGAGTATCGCGCCGATACGGGAAATGCTGAGAATGAAGGCGCCCGCGTTGTCGAAACGTTCGATGGGACCTTCGTAAGTGAAGTGCTCGACGGAAAGCCGCTCCTCCGCGCGCTCGAAGTCTCCGGATTCGATGGCGTCGAAAAACGCGTTGACCACGACGAGCGGCGAAGCTTCCGTCTGCTTCGGTTTCGCGCGCCGTGCAGCCGCGCTCACTGCTCCGCACCATACGGCCGCTGAGCATGCTGCCGCTCGAGGGAGTCCGGGTACTCGCGGTGGAGCAGTACGGCGCCGGGCCCTTCGGCACCATGTTCCTGGCCGACCAGGGGGCCGAGGTCATCAAGATCGAAAACCCCGGGGATGGCGGTGACATGTCCCGGGAGGTCGGGCCGTTTTTCTTCGAAGAACACGACAGCCACTTCTTTCACGCCTTCAACCGAAACAAGAAAAGTCTTACCCTCGATCTTTCCCTGTCCGAAGGCAAGGAAGTACTTCACGATCTGGCAAAAACGGCGGACGCT
>DATIPL010000496.1:0-2968 GCA_035471965.1 Gammaproteobacteria bacterium | reverse complement strand
TCGGGAAGCATGGCCTCGGGAATCATCGAGTATCTGGCCGAGGGCACTTCCACCAAGCGTCTGCACGCGGGCTGGGCGGCGCAGTGCGGGATCCGCGCGGCGCTGATGGCGCAGGCCGGATTCTCCGGCCCGCGCACCGTAATCGAAGGCCAGCACGGATTCGTTCACGCCTTCTGTCACCCTGACATCGAGCCGGAGCTCGGACAGCTCACCGGCGGGCTCGGTCGCCGCTGGCTGGCCGAGGGCATCGCCTTCAAGCCTTATGCCTGCGGCACCATGGCGCAGCCTTTTATCGATTGCGCGATTGCGTTGCGGGCGGCGGGCATGCCGGCAGATCAAATCCGCTCAATCACCTGCAGGGTGGGGGAGGGCACGGTGCACCGGCTTTGGGAGCCGCTGGAGGAGAAGCGAAGGCCGACAACCGCCTACTCGGCGAAATTCAGCGTGCCCTTTTGTATCGCCGTCGCTTTCGTCGACGGTGCGGCGGGTTTGCGCCAGTTCACCGATTCGCGGATTGCGGATCCGAATGTGCTCAAGATTGCCTCGCGTATCGACTACGAAATCGACCCCGGCAACCAATACCCGGCGAACTATACCGGTCACTTGCGGGTCGAGTTCACCGACGGCAGCGTGCGCGATTTCAATCAGCCGCATCTCCGCGGCGGTCGGCGGGCGCCGCTTTCCGCCGACGAGCTTGCGGCCAAGTATCAGGCCAACGCGCGTTTCGGGGGCTGGGGTAAGAAGCGCATAGAGCAAAACGCAGCCTTGTGCGATGCGCTGTTCGACTCCGAGGATCTCGGTCCTCTCCGGCGCCTGCGCGGCTGAATCTGGAGACGGAGAGCGCCGGTCTCTTTTCAAGCGCTCAGCCAGCGGCGCAGTTCGGAAACATTTGCAATCTTCTCCAGATCCCACACGGCCGCGATCAGCGCATCGCTCCTTTCACCACCCAGAACGGGCGCGATCAGTTCCCGCGCCTTGTGTTCCACCTCGTCGCGGCTCATTGGATTCTCCGGAGTGCCGCGCACCGCATGGGTGGCATGCTCCAGCGTGTTCCCGTCACGGGTCTTGAGGATGACGAGGGGATGACGCCGGGGAAGGTCCGGATCGGGGCGAAGCTCGATGCGCGCGCGCACCGCCTGAACCGTAGGATCCTCGAGACGCGAAGGGTCGTGGGCGGAAGCGAAGCTGACCGTGCCGTCGACAATCATGAGCGCCGCCAGATGTTGGACGTTAACGTTCGACATGCCCGATCCGTCGACGACATGAGATTCGCGATCGGACATGCGAATGACGACCGCATCGACGTCGCCGGCGCCTAGACCCGGTTGGACAACCAACGCCTGTACTGAATCCAGGACCGCCTGGACAGGCGATCCCACGGACCATTTCTTGATGTTGGTGTGCATGATCTCGTAGCGCTCGCCCAGACCTTCGATGAATCGCTCGGGGCGCGGCTCAGGCGAGAACGCGATGAGGAAGTTGCGCGGGCCGGAAAGCACGTCGTCTACGCCGGTGAATCCCGCCTGCACCATGGTGGCGGCGGTCACGCCGTTGCGCCCGGCCATGCCGCCGAAATCGAAGGCTTTCTCGATATGGTCCCGGTCGCGCTGCCAGCAGTTCACTCCGGAAGTCTGCTGCGCCGTATAGGAGAGCAGCCACCGGCATTGCTGCGCCGAGAGCCCCGCCAGCGCGCCGGCGGCAGCGGCGGCGCCGAAGGTCGGGGCGAAGGTGTGGGTGCTGTGCCCCGCGGCGTAGAGCTGATCGGTACCGAGCGCGTGACATACGCGCGCGCCGATGTCGTAGCCGAGCGCCACCGCGCGAACCAGGTTTTCTCCGGAGCTTCCCTCCCGCTCCCCCATCGCAAGCGCGGCGGGGACGACGCCACAGCCCAGGTGGCTGCGCGATGTCAGATGGGAATCGTCGGTCTCGTCGGCGTGGGCGAGCATGGCGTTGGCCATGGATGCGTTGATCGCGGTGGTCACCACGGACGTACCGCAGACCAGCGCTTCCCCGGTTCCGCCAAGCGAACCGACGTAGCGAAGCACGGGCTCTGCGGGCGGCAATCGTGAGCCGGAGACGACCGCGGCCAGGGTATCCAGAACGTGGTGCTTAGTTTTCTCGCTCACCTCAGGCGTAAGCTCTCGTTGCGCCGCGCCGGAAATGTAGGCGGAGAGCGCGGCCGTAATCGATTCGGATGCACGCATTGATCGGACTACCCTGTGAAGAAACGGGAGTGCTTGAAAAAGAGGAGACTATCGAGTCGTCGACCGGGGCCGCCGGCCGGGAGCCGAGGTGCAGTTTACTTTTTTTTTGTCTTCGAGGGAGCGATACATGGGATCGCGCGTACGTTTCAACCGCGCCTGATTGGAGACTGAAGGAGAAACGGAGGAATCCGGAAATTCGGCGGTTTACTCTACGTCAGCAGTCTTCGGGAACACGATTTACCGGACATCCGTAGAATCCGGCCTCGCCGGGCTTGGATATCGCGAGTTTTCCCTGTATTTTCCCACTCCCTCAGGGACATCGACGGGACACGGCTTGCGCGAGAGTCGAACCCTGAGACCGATCTCCGCGAGACGATGCACGTATTCCGCATCAGCGGTCCGAGTGTGGAGTGATCGGGCTCGGGCTCCGGTCGCTACCGGCCTGGGCGCGCAAGCGCCTCGCGCTCATTCCCGGCGTGAGCTTCTCCGGTTTACGGCGACCCGCGCCGGTCCCCTCGCATCGCTAGATCGTGAACCCCGTCAGGCCCGGGAGGGAGCAGCGGTAGCGGTTGATGCGGGTGCCGGGGTGTGGCTGGTGCGGGTCGCCTCCCGGTTCGTGCGGGTCGCCTTATGAAGCTCGAGGATCAGCGTGGATCGCTCAAGAAGTAGGTTTTCATGTCGCCGGCGCCCTTGATCGGCACGTTGCCCCGGTACTCGAAAAGAAAGCTGTCCTTGAGCGCCTCGTATGTCGATTCGGAGACCTG
>DATIPL010000495.1:0-3080 GCA_035471965.1 Gammaproteobacteria bacterium | reverse complement strand
CCATCGCCGAGTTCGTCGAAGACAACGAGATCCTCGAGGTGCTGCGCCAGATCGGCGTCGACTATGCCCAGGGATACGGCATCGGACGACCCCGGATGCTGGACGATCTGGGCAAGGTAGACTTTTCCAGTCGAGCTGCCTGATCCAGCGATCACGAACCGTTTCGACGGCCCGGGCTCAATACTTCCACGACTTTCGCTCTCGATACCGCGCGCGGCGGCGCACTTGCCGGCCGGAGCTTTGTCCGCCTCGTTCGTCCCGCGGTACACTGGATTCGTAACCCACGGACCTGTCCCGTCGTCAATTCGCGCCGCACTCGGGGCCACGAGGTCGTGAAATAAGATAAGGAGGCGCCATGCCAAGCGTCGAGGTCCTTTTCCTCTCCAAAGAAGACATCGATTCTCTCGAACTGAGTCTCGACGAAATCGTGGAGGCCATCGAGCTCGGCCTCAAAGCGCACGGTGAGAAGAGAGTCGTCATGCCGTCCAAGGACCATCTGCCGCTGGACTATCCGGAAAAGCTCTTCAACATTCTCAAAGGCTACGTCGAACCCGTAAACGCTTGCGGAGTCAAGGTCATCGGCGACTTTCAGAAAAACTACGAGCACGGTATGCCGTCGGAGTTCGCCACCTTGACGCTGTTTCGTCCGGAAACTGGCGCGCCATACGCCATCGTCAATGCCACCTCCACCACCTGGATGCGCACCGGGGCGGTGACCGCGGTGGGGGCGAAATATCTGGCCCGCGAAAGACCCCTCGTGCTCGGGCATATCGGCGCCCGCGGCACCTCCTGGTACAACGTGGCCATGCTGGATCGCCTGTTCGACTTCGAAGAGATTCGAGTTACCAGCAGGCGGCCAGAGTCCCGCGAGCGTTTCGCCGAAGAGATGTCGAGGCGACTGAATAAGAATATTCTGATCAAAGAAAACACCGCTGATACCGTCCGCGACGCGGACATCATTATCGATGCCTCGAGGCTGATTGAGCACGAGGTGCTTGTGCCGGATTCTCTGGTGAAACCCGGGGCATTGCTTCAGCCTTACGGCGCGGTGCTGTCCGTGGAGCGAACGCTGCCGTACACCGTCGACAAGTTCGTCGTCGACGACTGGAATCAGTGCAAGCAGTCCCGCTTCGGACAGTTCGCCGGCCTGATCCAGGCGGGCGAGCTTGGTGACGCGCACTGCTACGGAGAGATCGGCGAGATTGTGGCCGGAATCAAGCCGGGACGGGAATCGGAGAGCGAACGGATCATTTTCTGGCACAAGGGTTTTGCAGTCAGCGACATCATGATCGGTCACCTCGCTTACGAAAAGGCGAAGGAAAAAGGTATCGGCACGCCGCTGGTCTACTATCGCGACCCGAAGGATATGTGAAGCCCCGATTCCCGTTGCCAGCAACCCATGAGCGCGCGCAACAAAGCACAAAGGCCAAGGCGTGGCGGCCGCAGAGAGCGCATGCAGCGCGAGCGGGCCAAATCTGAGATGGTCTCCCGCTCTATTCCCATCAAAGTAGGGTTCAGAACGCTCGACCTGCTGGACACGGCGAACATCGAGCGCATCCATGAGGGTTCGCTCGAGATCCTCAACCGCACCGGCGTCGTCTTCCGCAGCGACGAGGCAATTGGGTATTTTCGTCGGGCCGGCGCCCGAATCCAGGGTGAGCGGGTTTACATCGAGGAAGATCTGATACTGCAGGCGCTCAGCAGCGCGCCTGCGAGCTACACACTGAGGGCGCGGTCGCCGCATAACAACGTCACCATTGGCGGTGGCTGCTGCGCGGTGATGGCCGGAGGGGGACCGCCCTTCGTGCGCGATCACGGCGGCGAGCGCCGAACCGGCACCCTCGCGGACGTGGAGCGATTCACCCGGATTTCGTGCCTCTCGCCGGAAATTCACGTGGTCGGGCGCAAACCCGTAGAAGCCCAGGACGTGCCGGCGGAAACGCGCCACCTGCATTGCTGGCGCGCCATACTCACGCTTGCCGACAAGCCTGTGCAGTCCGGGTTCGTCAACGGGAAGCCTGAGTCCATGGACGCCCTGGAGATGCTCGCCATCGTTTTTGGCGGCGAGGATGCGCTGCGCTCGGGGCCGGTGGCGCACTGCAGCGTCAACGTGAACAGTCCCCTGGTCTACGACTCGGCCATGGTCGAGAGCCTGATCGAGTTCGCGCGTTACGGCCAGGTCAATCTCATCAGTCCTTTCGTCATGGCCGGCGTTTCCGGCCCGACCACGCTCGCAGGTGCGCTGGCGCTGCAAAACGCCGAGGTGCTCGCCGGCATCGTGCTGACCCAGCTCGTCAACCCGGGAGTTCCGGTGCTTTATGGCACCGCGTCGAGTAATGTGGACATGCGCACCGGCGCACCCGCCATCGGAAGTCCCGAATCCGCTGCCTGCATCGCAGCCTGCGCGCAGCTTGCGCGCAGATACAATCTGCCCTGCCGTGGCGGTGGCGCTCTCACCGATTCACCCGTTCCCGACGCGCAGAGCAATTACGAGCGGATGTTCACACTGCTTACCTCGGTCCTTTGCGGAGTCAACTATCTGATGCACGGCGCCGGTATTCTCGAGTCCTACCTCACGATGAGCTACGAGCAGCTGATGCTCGATCTGGATCAAATCGCCATGGTGCGCAGCCTGGTGAAAGGAATAGACGTGTCCGACGACCTGCTGGCGCTGAATACCATTCACGATGTGGGTCCGGGTGGAATGTTCCTCGATGCCGATCACACCCTCGAGCACTGCCGGGAGGCGTTCTTCCGGCCACGAATCGGGATCAGGCAATCCTTCGAGCAGTGGCAGGCGGAAGGGGCCAAGGATGCCCTGGCGCGCGCGAAAAATTATTGCGAGACGATGCTGGAATCATACCGAGAGCCTGCGCTCGAGTCCTCGAGGCGGGAAGAACTGGAACAATTCGTCGAGAGAAGAAGCGGTGAATTACTTTGAAATAGTGCTCCTTTGTCGCTAGGCTTCGAGTTAACGCCTTTCCCAAAAGCGGGAATGGCAGCCCGGACGGGAGGAGGCGCATGCCCCCTGATATTGCGATGATTGTGTGCGAATTTCCCCTTCGCCTGCACCCGGTGAG
>DATIPL010000494.1:0-6753 GCA_035471965.1 Gammaproteobacteria bacterium | reverse complement strand
GGGCCTATCATCTTCTTACCCGCAGGATGTCTCCGGTTCGGGCCGAGCGCTTCATCGAAAGCGGACGGACCTATACGGCGGAAGAGCTCCACGGGCTGGGGCTCGTCGACGTGCTCGCCGACGAAGGGGAGGGGGAGGCTGCCGTTCGCGGCTATATCAGGAGCAATGAGCGGCATTTCCATGGTCGACAGGCGCTGCGACGTGCGATCCGCGCGTCCACTCCCTCGCTGGATCGAGAAGCGATGCGCCGGGCCGTGGACGTGTGGGTGGACGCGGCGTTTTCGCTGACGCCCAAGGATGAGCAGACCATGGCCTATCTGCTCAGAGCGCAGGCCCGGCTCCAGGCTTGAGGTCAGCCATTGGTTGACCTGAACGGGCCATCGACCGCGCCGGTCCTCCCGTGGCCCGATAGAGCGATGATTCGAACACGGCCGCGTTGATGGCATCAGCCGGCGAGGCGGAGCGCAATCGCGCCCCGCCTCGCCGCGAGTGTGAAATCCGCGTTTCTTTCCAGGTCGGTTCCATGCTGCGGCAGTCCGCCTGCCTGATCTCCGCGCGCCCGAAGACCGTCCCGGTTTCTTCCGCGTTCGGGACCCCCTGCGGCGAATCACCCCGGAGCGGCGAAATTGCGCTCGAAACGCTCCAATGAGTGAAGGCTCCGGCGCAGAACGAGATCGAAGCCTGACGCCGGGAGCGCAAGTCGTTGGCAGGGGAAACAGCTCCGATCGAAACATTTTGTAACCATTACCCACCCCGATCCGGGGCGAAAGTTACAGTATGTTTACTTGAAAATGGCCGATTTAGGTTCGATGCTTATCTACTCCGGTTGAGAAAAAGTAGATTTTTCACGGGTCTGCCGCGGCAATCAGGGGAGGAAGCCGCGCCACGCGAGCACCAGCCGTTGCCCGCTGTTGACGACGGGGATGGTTACAAAACGTTACAAAAATGAACCATAATGTATCTCGTTGTTTTATAAAGTATCCCTCCCGAATCTTTGGCGGGTGGAGGAGGGGAGAACTGTCCGCGCGGTCAAATCACGGGGTCCCTCGAGGCGAAAACCGGTGCAGCAACGCTTATCAATCATTTCCGAGGCGGCAATCTTGCTGAAGTCTGTTCACACCCGGCTGCGAAGTTGTCCCGACGCCGAGTCCGAACAAGCCATCTTGCGCTTGTGCATCACCGCGCTGGTGGTTGCATATCTCCACTGGATGGGCGTTTTCGCCTCGGACGGGTCGAACGCAAACGTAGTTTTGGACCGCTATGCGGCGGCCGGATGCCTGGTCTCCGCGGTGGCGATTCTCGCTGCCATCATCGCCTATCCGAGGAAAAGTGCGCTTCGTCGCCACCTGGGAATGCTGAGCGACATGGCCTTCGTGTCCTACGCCATGTACAGCGGGGGTGCGCTTACTGCGCCGATGTTCATGATCTACCTGTGGGTCACATTCGGCAACGGATTCCGGTTCGGCACCCGCTATATCTACAGTGCCATGGCATTGAGCACCCTGGGATTCGCGGTCGTCATGGTGGCCAGCGAATACTGGCGACAAAATTTCATCATGGGAAGCGGAATCCTGATTTCGCTGGTCGTTCTGCCGCTGTACGTGGCTGCGCTGATTCGCAGACTGAATGAAGCCATCGAGCACGCTGAGCGGGCCAACGAGGCCAAGAGCACCTTCCTGGCCAACATGAGCCACGAAATTCGCACCCCACTGAACGGCGTCATCGGGATGAGCGCGCTTCTGGTCGATACCCGCCTGGACCGCGAGCAGCGCGACATCGTCGGGACCATTCACGCCTGTGCGAGAACCCTGCTTTCGCTGGTCAACGACGTTCTCGACATCTCGAAAATCGAGGCGGGGAAAATCGTCGTCGAGCGCACGGATTTCGACCTGCACTTCCTGGTCAACAGCACCTGCAAGATGCTGGCGCCCCAGGCCCACGAGAAGAATCTCTACTTCAACATCTTTATCGATCCGGCCGTCCCCGGTCCGGTGAGAGCGGACCAGCAGCATTTGCGGCAGGTGCTGATCAACCTCATCGGCAATGCGATCAAGTTCACCGACACCGGTGGGGTGGAGGTCCGAGTCGTGTTGCTGGAGGAGCAGCACGCAAATATCCAGGTTCGCTTCGAGGTTATCGATACGGGCTCGGGAATCGTTCCCGAATTTCAGCAGAGAATTTTCGAAAGCTTCTCCCAGGCCGATCAGTCCACCACCCGGCGCCACGGCGGTACCGGACTCGGCACCACCATCAGCAAGCGTCTGGTTGAACTCATGGGTGGAGAGATCGGCCTGCAGAGCGCGAGCAATCGCGGCAGCCGATTCTGGTTCACGTTGCCCATCGAGCTTCAGCCGATAACGGTAGGCGCGTCGGGCGGAGAGTTCGTCGCGACGCCCAACTCACTTCTGGTGGTGGCCAGCGAAGATGGACCGCGAAACGCAGATCTATGCTGCCTGGTCAGCGACTGGGTCGACGCCTATGACGTTGCGGAAGATGGAGCGGAAGCAATTGCAAAGCTGCTTTCAGCGGCAAGAGGCCGCCGTCCTTACGAGGTCCTGCTCGTGCAAGAGCGCTCGCTGGGAATCGACCCGATCGAGTTTGCCCGTCGCGTCAGGCACGAGGCGCTGCCGCAACTGACCATGGTCTATGTGGGGAAATACTCGGAGACCCGAGAAAGACGGCTGAAACAGGCGGGTTATAACACCGTTCTGCGCACCCCTGTAGACAAGAGGCTTCTGTTCAACGCCCTGCATGCCGTAGTAGGTCCGACCAAAGCCAGGGCCAAAGCGGGAGATCGGGTCACCCGGCTCGTCGATCACTTCGCCCGCAGCCACGCCGGGCAGGCGGAGGAGGCGGTCGGTGGTCTCAACATCCTGGTGGCAGACGATCACCCCGCGAACCAGAAGCTGGTCGGTCGCATTCTGGAAAAAAGCGGTCACGGCTTTACCCTTGTATCCGACGGCCGCGAAGCGCTCGAACGACTGGATGTGGAAGAATACGACATCGCGATTCTGGACATGCAGATGCCGGAATACAGCGGCACAGAGGTTGTTCAATTATTCAAGGTCGCGCATCCGGAACGGGCGGAAATGCCCTTTATTCTGCTCACCGCGAGCGCTACGACACACGCAATCAACGAATGCAAATCGGTGGGTGCAGCGTATCTGAGTAAACCGTTTGAGCCGTCCGGGTTGATCAAGACGATCGAAGACTGTATTCACGGTGATGGGCAAGCGAGCGAAGGACGGAGTCAAGGTAAGAGCGCCTTGAAGCGGCACTTGAAAGAGGTGTAGCCGGTCGAAGCTGTCTCCGCGGGGCCGAGGCTTCTTGCCGCAAGGGGCGCCGCATTTTTCCAGGAGTAGGCGAATTCGGGCAGGCGAAGTATGGGGGCGTGCCGTGGCCGTTTTGTCCGGATTTTTGAAAAAACTCCTGATATCAATTAGTTGCGTTTGCGCTGAGAACAATTCACAGCTTCGGCCGACTTACGAATTCGGATTTTCTGAGGACCATCGATTGAGCGAAAAGTTGTCATCAAATGAGGTTTCAGAGCGCGTAATATCAATCACCAGCGAGGTGCTTTCTCTCGATGAGCCGCCTACGCTGGATATGGATCTCAGAAACGATCTCAATGCGGACTCTTTGGATCTGCTTACACTCTTCATGACGCTCGAGGATGAATTCGGTGGATCAATCCCCGAGGACCAGGTCGAAAGTATTACCACCTTGCGCGATATCGCAGACTACATCAACGGCCGAATAGCTGCGGAACAACCGGAATGCTGACGTGTCCCGGCGTGTCGCCGTAACCGGTATCGGCGTCGTCACCAGCCTGGGTCTGAGCACGGCGGAGTTCTGGGCAGGCTGTCTGGAGGGTCGGTCGGTCGTTGCCGCCATTCCAGAAAACTGGCGCGAGTTCGCCGACTATCATTCCGGCATCTGGTCGCCTCTGCCCCCTCTCGGTGCCGAGTCTCTGGGCGCTTCACGGGTCGAGCTGGCCCAGAACGACCCCGTTTCGCTCATGGCCGCCAATGCGGCAATGGAGGCACTTTCAGGGTCCGGTCTCTCCGTGGAGGAAAAGAACAAACGTGCCCGCACCTCGTTCGTTGTCGGCATTGATCCCGCTCGTGCCGGTGTCTACATGGGAACCGGCATCGGCGGTGCCAGCACCTTCTTGCAGAATCATTCTTATCAGTCTCTGGCGCGTCAGAAGCAGCATCTCGGCAAAATCAGGGACTCGCTGGGCGAAGATTCGCGCGCCCGCGAGCTCGACGAGATTCTGACGAAGCTTGTCATCGGTCCGAGATTCAACCCCTTCGTCGTGTCCATGCTGATGCCCAACGCCGTTTCTTCGTTGCTGGGTCTCAAGTTCACATTTACCGGGCCCAACGTGACTTACACGATCGCATGTGCCTCGGGGACCGTGGCGATAGGAAACGCGTTTCGGGCGATTCGTGACGGAGACATCGATATCGCGCTGGCTGGAGGCAGCGAATATCTGGATGACCATTACGGCGGGATTTTCCTTGGGTTCGATATCGCGGGTGCGCTGGTGCGGGACTGCGATGACCCCGACCGCGCCAACCGGCCGTTTGACGAGCGAAGATCCGGCTTCCTTTTCAGTCAGGGCGGGGCAGCGGTTCTCGTACTGGAAGACTGGGATCGGGCGATCGGGAGAGGTGCGGCCGTGCTCGCCGAAGTCGCCGGATATGGCGAATCATTCGATGCCCACAGCATGATGCAGATCGACCCCGAAGGCGTGGAAATCGAACGAATGATTCGGACCGCGCTTGACGACGCCCGAATCGGGCCCCGGGATATCCAGTACGTCAATGCGCACGGCACCGGCACTCAGGCCAACGATCCCACCGAAGCGGCGATCATCGAGCGTGTTTTCGGTCGCGAGGTGATGGTCAATTCAACCAAATCCCTGCTGGGGCACACCATCGGCGCCAGTGGGGCCATCGAGGCGGCGGTAACGGCGCTCAGCCTGAAAGATCAGCTCACCCACGGCTGCCGAAACCTTGAAAGGCCGATCGCCGCGCTCAACTTCGTCCGCAGCGTCGAGCCCAGGAATATGTCCGCGGCGTTTACCCAGTCTTTCGCATTCGGGGGACACAACGCGGGGCTGGTGCTGCGGCGCTTCGCGGGATAAGACTTCAAGACGTTGCGATCCGCAGCGTGCTTAAGGTCGGTCAATCGGCGATCAATCCATCGATCCCGGGTAAACCCGGACGGGGCGCGGAATCAGCGCATTTTTTCACGGCGTCGGTCGCCCGCCGCCTTGAGAAGGAAGCCATTGCTTCAATATGCGCCTCAAATCGCCGGTCTCGTAGGGTTTAGGCAGAAAATCGTTCATGCCCACCTCGAAGCACAGTTCGTAGCTGGATGTCAGCACGTCCGCAGTCACTGCAATAATCGGGACTCGACGGCCCCCGGCCGCTTCCATCTCCAATTCGCGTATCTGCCGCGTTGCCTCGTAACCGTCCATGACCGGCATATGGCAATCCATAAGAATCAGGTCGTAGGAACGATTGCTGAACATTTTTACGGCTTCGATTCCGTTTACGGCGATGTGCACCTCGTAGCCGAGCATTTTCAGCACGTATCGAGCAACGCGCTGATTCATCGGATTATCTTCGACCAGCAGGATGGCGCCTTTGGGCTCAGTCTGCCGGGGCTTCTTGAGCTTGGATAGCAGAGTCGTTTCTCTGCCCCTTGAGTTCTGCACATGAGTCATGGTGCGTGCCCTTTGCAGCTCCCCTTAAGAGTGCGGGTTGCGTACCTGAAAAACCTCTAAGAGGCGTATACAACGTCAGGCATTGTGTAGTTGTGAATGCGTTCCGGTGGCATTTCACCGAATTGAACGTACCTGAGTTGCTGTTTAAGTTGTTCTTGCTGATGTGTTTCTCGTTCGCCTTTTTCTCTCACCTCCCTTCTTGCTCATGAAGTTGAGCTTGGATCTTCAAGGTGGCGGTCACCGCGCCGCCGGGTAGTGCGGAGTCAATGGCGACTCCCCCGCCTGGTGTATGGTTGACGGCTCATCGGATTCCTTCGTGTGTGCATGATTGTCACGTTCATTGGCGACGCCGGACGCTGACATCTTCTCGTCATCAACGGCTTTAAGACGATTCTCGCCGTTTCCTTTCTGCGGCGAGCCGGGGTGGCCGCTCCGTCCATACGTCGCCTGCGGACCCTCCGGGTAAAGCGCAAGCCACTCCTTTACGCTCTGTGGTCGGTCGGAAGGCCGGTAGGCAAGCGCGCGGTCTATCGCCGTGAGCAGAGCGTGAGAATAGCCGCTGGGTTTGGTGTCCTTAATGGATAAATAGGCGTCTTTGCCGCATTCGAGCAGCGCGTTCGCCCGGGATACGGCATCGATCGGCCCGCGCCCGGCGATCAGGCGGTATAGCGTCGCGCCAAAAGAGTAGATATCCGTCCACGGCCCCTGTTTCTCCGCCCGACCGCTGGTGTTGTACTGCTCTATGGGGGCGTAGCTCGGAGTAAGCATCGTGGTCATCCGCTGAGTGCCGAATCCCACGGATTGCCGCGCCGCCCCGAAGTCGAGCAGCATTGGCACGCCGTCCTCCCGGATGAAGATGTTGTCGGGTTTGATATCCCTGTGAATGAAGCCCGCGTCGTGCATGAACATCAGACCATCCAAGAGCGGCCGAACCAGCGCAAGCAGATCCTCCTCGCCCCTGATGAGGCCGGAGCGCATTGCCCGCGAAAGCGACTGTCCACGCTGATACTCCATTA
>DATIPL010000493.1:0-2524 GCA_035471965.1 Gammaproteobacteria bacterium | reverse complement strand
CGACGGCCCGCGGCATGACCGTGTGGCGGCCGCCATCGCTTCCGACGCCGAGACTGCACAGCGCGCAGAGGAGCTTCGTCGTCTCTCCCACGCCATGCACGCGGCCTATGACTCGGTACTGGACGAGCCCGTACCGTCTGAGATGCTGCGAACCGTGATCGATCGCGGCCAGATGCCGCTGATTGGGCTGGCCGCGGCGGTGGCATGGATGACCGTGGGCGGCGTCATCGGAGGGCTGATTGTCGCTCGATCAGGGCCGGATCCGGACACCGCAATGATCGCAGAACGTCCTCTCGCCAGAGAGGCGGCTTATGCGCACGCCGTGTACGTCCCCGAGGTCCGCCATCCCGTGGAGGTGGGTGCCGATGAACGCGAGCACCTCAACGCCTGGCTATCGAAGCGTCTTGCAAATCCCGTTGTCGCGCCGGACATACGGGAGGCGGGTTACCAGCTGGTGGGCGGCCGACTGCTGCCCGACGCCGGACGCCCTGCTGCCCAGTTCATGTACGAGGATGCCCTGGGGACCCGGATCACGCTTTACGTGCGCGGACACGGAGAGCGAGCGCGCGACACCGCGCTTCGCCACTCCACGGACGGCAACATCGGCGTCGTCTACTGGCTCGATGGATCGCTGGCCTATGCGCTGGCCGGAAGCCTCGAGCGCGACCGACTGCAAGATATCGCCGAAGACATGTACCGGGCGCTCAACCCCTGAGCAATTGCGCAGGCCCGTCAACGGTTTTTTCAGCCCGTTGATCCAATGGATTGGATTCGATCGCCGGCACACCCGGTTCGTCCCGACGCGCTCGACGGTGACACATCAAAACGCTTCGCGCACCGCTTCAAAGAAAACGGCTGCAAGAGACGGACTCCGAGGAGGTCTTGCGCCATCACGCGGTCTTATCTGACGCGCAATGCTCCGGTCGCGCGACCGTCCGGCCCCCGCCGAGCTTTAACGCCGCTTGCGAGCGTATTCGGATCCGTCGCGCGTTTCAGACGCCGACGCCGGCGGCTGCTTCACCCAGAATCCCGCGCCCGCGCAGCATGTCGTCAAGGCTGCCGAAGTTGCACATGTAGTGGCCCTTGTAGCCTTGCGCCTCGATGCGTGAAAACAGGTCGGCGAAATCGATAATGCCTTCACCGGGAAACATGTGGATCTCGTACTCGCCGTTATTGTCGGCCAGCCGCACCTCGCCGCAGCGCGACATCGGCAGCGCCTCCATGAAGCCCTCGATTCCTTCGGGTTCAAGCGTCGCGTGGTTGACGGTGAACGACCAGCCCAGGCTCGGTGAATCGATGCCGTCGAAGAAATAGCGGCACTCCTCGAGGCTGTGCGCGAGATAGTGCACCTCCGCCCGGTCGGGCTCCCGGTTCAGGTTCTCCAGCAGGAGTCTCACACCGGCGCCCTCGGCATATTCCGCCACACGCCTCAAGCGGTCGAGGCTTGCGGCCATGCGTCTTTCCCGGTCCCCGAAATGAAAGCCGGCGTGAATGATGATCCAGCCCGCGCCGAGACGCCTGGAAAGATCGATGTAGCCCTTGAGGTAGGCATCCACCGCCTCACCGACAAAGGGGGAAATCTCCGCCGAGTTGACGCTCGACAGCGTATGCAGACCTAAGCGAACTCCACTCTCAGCGCAGCCGTTGCGGATGCGCCCGCAGGCGGCGGCGTCGAAGCGATGGAACGCGTTCGGCGCAATATCCACCTCGGCCTCGATGAAGCGCACCCCGTGCTTCGCCGCCCAGGCAACGCCCTCTTCCAGCGGCAGCTTGGCCTGCAGGTCAATTCCAATACGGTCGATGAAGTTCACTCGAGTCCTTGCTTTGAGCAGCACTGGCGTGGTGGTGGAAGGAGTGAGGGCGCCCGCCGGGCCGACATTCTGCCAGAAATCCGGTTCCGGGGGAGACGCCTGAAGACCCTGCGGGTCCGGCTAGTGACCCGCCCGGCCAGGCTCTATAATGCTGCCCTCTCCGATGCGGGCGACGTCTGACAGCGCGGAGTGGAGGACCAGAATCATCAGGGAACGCCGATCCGGTGCGGCTCGCGGCCGGACGGCGATGCCTTGAGCAATTGTCCTCGAGCGTCGCGTGACTGGAGAATCATGTGCAGCGGCATCGGGCTCGGCCGTGATTTCCCGTAGCCTCGATCCGGGTTCGGTCTTGCCGCGGCTTTCACCCAGGAGGAGATAATCAATGAAAAAGTTCTTTGGTCTGACGACATTACTGCCCGTACTGCTCGCGGCGGTAATGGTTTCCAGCGGGGCGAATGCAGAAGTCCTGAAACTGAGGCTTTCAGTAGAGAGCACACCGGGCGCGTCGACCCAGCACATGCTGGCATCTTTCCGCGACGCGCTCAAAGAGGAGCTCGGCGACCAGGTAGATATCGAGTACTTCGACAGCGGCACTCTCGGTGACGAGATCGTGCATATGCAGCAGGTGCGCACCGGGCAGCTCGATGTCATTCCCATCGGTTCCGACGCGGTGCAGCTGGATTCCAAGTGGGCGGTATTCGACATTCCGTTCT
>DATIPL010000492.1:0-4615 GCA_035471965.1 Gammaproteobacteria bacterium | reverse complement strand
CAAATAGCCCTTGAAGCGGTGACCCTCGGCCATCCCGCCGCAGAACTCGTCGATCAATTCTCTGGCGCTGATTCCGGCGGGCGCCAGCTTGACCCCCGGCTCCTTGACCCGACCCGAAACCGAATAGCTGCGCAGCCCTTTGCCGCCGTTGCGGCCGTGTCCCTTGAACCACGCCGCGCCCTTCTCGATGATGTCGCGCACCCAGTACATTGTCTCAACGTTTTGCACCAGAGTTGGCTGGCCGAATATGCCCACTTCCGCGACGTAGGGAGGCCGGTGCCTGGGCAGTCCGCGCTTGCCCTCGATGGATTCGATCATCGCCGACTCTTCGCCGCAGATGTAAGCCCCGGCGCCGCGGCGCAGTTGGATCTTCGTGTGCGCCGCGAGGCCCGCGGCTTCGACCTTTGGAAGCTCTTGGAGCAGCAACTCGCGCACCGCCGGGTACTCGTCCCTGAGGTAGATGTATACCGCTTGCGCTTCCACCGCCCACGCGGCTATCAGAACGCCCTCGAGAAAGCGGTGCGGATCCCGCTCCATGTAATAGCGATCCTTGAACGTGCCGGGCTCGCCCTCGTCGGCGTTGACCGCCATCATCCGCGGCCCGGGGTAACCGCGAACGATGCGCCACTTGCGACCGGTGGGAAAACCCGCGCCCCCGAGGCCGCGCAGCCCCGATTCATCCAGCGTTTCGATAACGGCTTCGAAGTCGCGCTGACCCGATTCGTCCAGCGCTTCCACGACGGTCTCGAAATCGCGCTCGCTGGCGATACACGCGCGCAGCAACGAATAGCCGTCGCCGGCGACGTAAGCTCCAAAGTCCACGTACTTCGGAATTTCGGGATGCACGTGTCCATCTTCGATCGCTTTAGTGACGCTCTTGACGGTGGCCTTATCCACGTGATGGTGACCCACCTCGGCCACCGGCGCGGCATCGCATCGGCCCATGCAAGGTGCGCGCACTACGCGGAACTTCTTGCCGGCTTTCTTCTGAAGCGCATCGAGCAGCGGCTCCGCGCCCATCATCTCGCAGGTGATGCTGTCGCACACCCGGACGGTGATGGCCGGGGGCGGGGCCTCGCCTTCCTTCAGGACGTCGAAGTGAGCGTAAAAGGTCGCGGTCTCATACACCTCGGCCATGGGAATGCGCATTTCCTCCGCCAGCGCCGCCAGATGTTCGGCGGACAGGCAGCGATGCGCGTCCTGTATGAGATGCAGATACTCAATCAGCAGGTCCCGCTGGCGAGGGCGATCGCCCAGAAGCGCCCGGATTTCGTCCAACGCATGGGCATCGACCTGGCGCCCCTTCGTCTGCGCGCGTCCACGCCGCGTTCCCGAGCCAGGGTGGCGTCTCTTCTTAGGCTGTTTCTGACTGCCGGACATCGGCATATACCTTTAACTATAGCTTCTTGAACTCGGCTGGCCCCGGACGAGATCGGGAACGGAGGGCTCCTGGGCGCGCCCGCGAGGGGGCCATCTATTTCAGCGCAGCGGCCACCGTGGCGCCAATCACCGCGGGAGAATCCGGAACTCTCACGCCCGATCTCTTGAACGCCTCGATTTTTTCCTCCGCGCCGCCGCTGCCACCCGAAATGATTGCGCCGGCGTGACCCATGCGTCTTCCGGGCGGCGCGGACACGCCCGCAATAAAACCGACAATGGGCTTTTTCGGTTTCTTGGCGCGCAGATATTCGGCCGCGGACTCCTCCGCCGTTCCGCCGATCTCGCCTATCAGAAGAACACACTCGGTCTCGTCGTCGGAAAGGAACAACTCCAGGCAATCGACGTAGGACATACCGATGACGGGATCGCCGCCGATACCGACGACCGTCGACTGACCGAGGCCGACCGCGCTGGTCTGCGCCACCGCTTCATAGGTGAGCGTGCCCGAACGCGAGACGATTCCCACTTTGCCCCGGCGGTGAATGAGCCCCGGCATGATTCCTATCCTGCATTCTCCCGGGGTAATGATTCCGGGGGAATTCGGTCCGATGAGCCTGGACTCGGAATCCTCCAGCGCGCGCCGCACCCGCACCATGTCGAGAACCGGGATCCCCTCGGTGATGCAGACAATCAGGCCCACGTGCGCCTTGATCGCCTCGATGATGGCCTCAGCGGCCTGCGCCGGGGGCACGAAGATCACGCTCGCGTCGGCTCCGGTAGCCTCGACGGCTTCCGAGACGCGATCGAATACAGGCAGATAGAGATGCTTGGTACCGCCTTTGCCCGGGGTGACGCCGGCCACCATCCGAGTGCCGTAGGCGATGGAGCGCTCGCAGTGGAAGGTGCCCTGGGCACCGGTGATTCCCTGGCAAATCACTTTGGTCTCGGCATCGACAAGAATGGCCATCAGCGACCTCCCGCGGCGCGCACCACCTTGTTGGCGGCATCCACCAGAGTGTCGGCGGGTATGAAATCCACACCGGTGTCGCGGAGCGTCTTCTTGCCCAGATCCCGATTGGTGCCCTCGAACCGCACCACCAGAGGCACCCGGCGGCTGATGGTGCTGTAGGCAGAGGCAATTCCGTCTGCCACGGCGTCGCAGCGGGTGATGCCGCCCCCGATGACGTTAATCAAGACGGCGACGACATCGGAATCGGAGAGAATCAGTTTGAAAGCTTCGGATATCTGCTCGCGGGTGGCTACAGGGGGCACATCGAGAAAGTTCGCCGGCCTGCCTCCGCTCGCCTTGATCACATCCATGGTCGCCATGGCAAGCCCCGCGCCGTTGACCAGGCAGCCGATGTTCCCATCGAGCTTGATGTAATTGAAACCGTGGCGCGCCCGTTCCAGCCTGCCGGCATCCTCGCGGTCACGGAGGTCGCTGATCTGCTTGTGACGAAACAGAGCGTTGTCGTCGAAGCTCATCTTGGCGTCGAGGGCCAGCAGCTTCTGGTCCCGGGTCACGCCCAGGGGATTGAGCTCCACCAGGGAGGCATCCAGATTGGTGAAGGCTTCGTAGACGCCGAGCAGAACGTGCTCGGCAGCCTCTCCCGCGGCTCCTTCGAGTCCGAGCTTTGCCGCGACTTCCCGCGCGTCAGCGGAGGAAAGCCCCTCCTCGGGGTCGATGGCGAAACGGTTCACCGACTCCGGATGCTTCCCCACCTGAACTTCGATGTCGGTGCCGCCCTCGCGAGACGAGATCAGGGTGACCCGGGCGGTTGCGCGGTCGACGATCATCCCCACATAGAGTTCCCGGGTCACGTCGCAGGCCTCTTCCACATAGACGCGGCTCACGGTGTCGCCACTGACGCCCGTCTGCGCAGTGGTGAGCCGGGTGCCGAGCATCTTGGCCGCCGCTTCGCGCACGTCTGCCGGCGTGCTCACCATCCTCACCCCTCCGGCCGGGCCACGGTCTCCGGCGAGAATCTGCGCTTTGACCACGAAACCGGAGGCGCCCAGATCTTTCGCCACCCTTTCCGCTTCCTCCGGCGTGTACGCCACCGCGCCCCGAGGGACGCCGACGCCGTAACGCGAAAGAATCTGTTTGGCCTGGTACTCGTGAATATTCATGGACGCCCCGATGCACTGGCGGTCCGGTCAAGAAAATGCGCTGGCGCTCAGCGTCGAGATCGGCGCCGGATTGGCCCTGCCTGCAGTCGCTGCGGAAACCGCCGGCCCAGCAGGAAAACACCGTAATCTACCGTATACTGCCCGTCACCCGCTCTCAATACGCAATCCCGTAAGGCCTCGCCATCGGGGTCGCTGTACTTCGGCGGGAGCGACGATTAAACTCCGGGCCTGGTATATGGCATAACGTATACCAGAGAACCATAGAGAACAATCCGCGGCAGGCGCCCGAGTACTCACTCGAAGGCAATTCTGGTACCCATCGGTGTAATCTGGCGCCCTAACGCGGTCGACGCGTCGCTTCACTACCATGGGAACGCTGCTACGCAGCGTTCATTTTCGAGGAGGTACTTCAATGAAAAGCGTTAAAACATCCATCGTCGCCGGTCTAGTAGGCGCGTTGGTTCTGGTTACGGGAATGTTCGCGCCGGTCAAGGATGCCAAGGCGGCATTTCAGCCCAGGAAGCCGGTGGAGTTCATCATCATGGCCGGTACCGGGGGCGGTGCCGATCAGATGGCCCGGCTGATCCAGAGCATCATCGAGAAGAATGATCTCGCCCCGGTGCCTTTCATCCCCATCAACAAACCCGGCGGCTCGGGAGCCGAGGCGCTGCGCTATCTGAAGGACAACGCGGGTAACGATCACATCGTGATGATCACCCTCAACAGCTTCTTCACCACTCCCCAGCTCAATCCCGGCCTCGGCGTGGACGTGACCGAGTTCACGCCCATTGCGCGGATGGCTATCGACACATTTTTGCTGTGGGTGCACTCCGACACGGACATCAAGTCTCTCGAGGACTACGTCTCGGCGGTGAAAACCAAGGGCCAGGACTGGAAGATGGGCGGCACCGGGCAGGGCCAGGAAGACTCCCTGGTAACGGGCATGCTCGAGTCCGCGTTCGGGTTCAAGGTGACCTACGTGCCCTTCCCGGGCGGCGGCACCGTGGCCAAGAACCTGATCGGCAAGCATATCGACTCTACCGTCAACAACCCGTCCGAGCAGCTCGGATTTTACGAAGCCGGCAAATCACGGCCGTTGATGGCG
>DATIPL010000491.1:0-2565 GCA_035471965.1 Gammaproteobacteria bacterium | reverse complement strand
GCGAAGTGCTTTCCAGGCCGGAAGGAAAGATCGAGCCAATTCCTCCGCTAGAGCCTTATGTCGTTTACACCTACCAGTCTTCAGACGGCGTGGACCCCTTCGAGCCGTTCTTCCAGGAAGTTCCGGAACCGACCACGGTGGCGGGTGAAGGCGGCGGCCCGGCACCGGATCCGAACAGAAACAAGGAAGAGCTCGAAGGCTACTCGCTGGATTCGTTGAGGATGATGGGTACGCTGGAGCAGGACGAAACAATCTGGGGAATCATCAGAACGCCTGACGGCGCCATACACCGGGTTCAGTCCGGAAATTACATGGGAAGAAACCACGGAAAAATCACCCATATCTCTGAAGAGAAGATCGAACTCACCGAGATCGTTGCAGACAGCCAGGGACGCTGGCAGGAGCGACCGGCGGGACTCGCATTGGCAGAATAAGACTGGACGGGGATCCGCATGATGAAAACGCGAATTGCTGGGTACTTATCGGGGGGGGCCGGTCGCGAAAAGATGATCGGCGTCGGGGGATTCTTGAGCGTTCCGGCAGCGGCGCTCGCCCTCCTACTGCTGGCAGTGAGCCATGCGGTACCTGCCCAGTCGGGCGTTACCCTGGACGATATCTCCTACGCTTCGCTGCCCGGTGACAGAGTGCAGGTGGAGCTCAAGCTCTCCGGACGGGTCGACGAGCCCTTGAGCTTCGCCATCGACAACCCGGCGCGGGTGGCGCTGGATCTGCCCGGCGTCAAGCTCAATCTTCCGCGCAAGACCTCGGACATCAACGTCGGCATGGCTCGCAGCGTCACAGCAGTGGAAGCCGCGGGCCGCACCCGCGTGGTATTGAATCTGGTCAAGATGGTTCCCTATTCGCTCAAGGTCGCGGGCAACAGCGTCCTGCTCACCCTGGAAGACGCCGGAACCGCCGCCGGACCCGCGCTCACCACCGCCACCAGAATGGCGGGCCGAGCCGCCGAGCGCGGCGCCATTGAAAACATCGACTTTCGGCGCGGAGCGGAGGGCGAGGGCCGCATCATCGTTTCGCTGTCGGATCCGTCCATTGTGGTCGATACCCAGGAAGAGGGCGGGCGCATCATCGTCGAATTTCTCAACGTGGAGCTTCCGGAACAGCTCCAGCGCCGCCTCGACGTGATCGACTTCGCCACCCCGGTTCAGACGGTGGAAACAGTACAGCGCGGCAATAATGTGCGCATGACGATTCTGCCCAAGGGCTTGTACGAGCACCTCGCCTACCAGTCCGACGACATCTTCGCCCTCGACGTCAAGGCGGTGAGCGAAGCTGATGAAGAGCAGGCGCGTAAGGACAAATTCGGATACACCGGTGAGCGCCTGTCACTTAACTTCCAGAACATTGAAGTCCGGGCGGTGCTGCAGCTGATTGCCGATTTCACCGGCCTCAACCTGGTGGCCAGCGATACCGTAACCGGGAGCCTGACCTTGCGGCTGAAAAACGTCCCCTGGGACCAGGCGCTGGACATCATCCTCAAAACCAAAGGCCTTGCCATGCGCAAGACGGGCAACGTCGTGCTGGTCGCCCCGAGTGAGGAGATCGCCGCTCGCGAGAAGCTCGAGCTAGAGAGCCAGAAGCAGATCGAGGAGCTGGCGCCGCTGCGATCCGAGTTCGTCCAGATTAATTACGCCAAAGCTTCGGAAATCGCCGCCCTGCTCAAGGCCGAAGGCAACTCACTGCTGAGCGATCGCGGGAACGTCTCCGTGGATGCGCGTACCAATACGCTGCTGGTGAGGGATACCGCGGAGGCTATCGACGCCGTGCGCAACCTGGTTGCGACGCTCGATGTCCCCGTGCGCCAGGTGCTGATCGAGTCCCGCATTGTCATCGCGGACGACAACTTCAATCGCGATCTGGGCGTTCGATTCGGCGTATCGAAGGCGGAAACGCTCAACACCGGCACGCCCTCCCGCAATCTATTCGTCGGCGGCGGCCTTCAGGGAGACACGAATTTCGGCGGCAACGTCGCATTTTTCACCGGTGACGAGGAGAACCTGATCGTCGATCTGCCCATCGGCGGACCGTCGGCAGCGCTCAAGCTCGCTCTGGTGGCGATTCCCGACCATCTCCTTCAGCTCGAGCTGCAGGCGCTGCAGGCCGAGGGCCGGGGCGAGGTGCTCTCCAACCCGCGGGTCATCACCTCCAACCAGAAGGAGGCCGTGATCGAGCAAGGCACGGAAATACCGTTCCAGGAGGCGACGTCCAGCGGCGCCACCTCAACGTCCTTCAAGAAGGCGGTGTTGAGCCTCAGGGTCACGCCTCAGATTACGCCGGATGAGCGCATCATCATGGATTTGAACGTCAACCAGGATCAGGTGGGTCAGGTTTTCGGCGGCGTGCCCAGCATCAACACCCGGGCGCTGGCCACCCAGGTGCTGGTAGACAACGGTGACACGGTGGTGCTGGGGGGCATCTTCGAGCAGACGAAGCGTAACGACCTGGAGAAAGTCCCATTCTTCGGCGATCTGCCTTATTTGGGCGCCCTTTTCAGGACGACCTCCATACGCGATGACAAGACCGAGCTGCTGATTTTCGTCACGCCCA
>DATIPL010000490.1:0-5389 GCA_035471965.1 Gammaproteobacteria bacterium | reverse complement strand
ATCCGCTTGCTTAAACGCATACTCGCAACGCCTGAACTTCGATTACTTGTTGTTGTTATCAGACAGCGCATTCAGCTGTCGCCTCGCCGGACCGCCCACCGGTCTGGGCAGGATTATAACGCGAATGGACAGCGGATCCTCTGAATTCCGTTCCTGATTGAAAGGCCGATCGTTCCTGCTTGTGCCAGGTGCCGCACCGATTCGAGTCAACGCGTGTTGTCACGGAGGGAGCGCACAGCGGATCACCGTCTTCAGTTTCACTGTCGAATGATTAATACTCGTTTACTTCGACGGCGGCGGGGGACAAAGTGATTTCGCATCGGTCATATGGGAAAGCGTGTGCTGCCAACGAAACAATCCATACACATTCAAATAAGGACGACAAATCATGGACTACGTTATTCCGTTCAAGGGCGTAACCACCGTGGAAGTGAAAGGTACGCGTGATCGCTATCCCGTTCGGCGCATCTATCTGGTCGGCCGAAACTACGCCGAGCACGCTCGCGAGATGGGTCACGATCCAGATCGCGAGCCTCCTTTCTTCTTTCAAAAGCCCGCGGACGTATTGCTTCCCAGCGGCAGGGATTTCCCCTACCCGGTTAAGAGCAGCGATGTGCACCATGAAATCGAGCTGGTGGTTGCTCTTGGCAAGGGAGGCTCCGGCATCGATCCGTCCGCGGCCCTTGAGCACGTTTACGGCTACGCCGTCGGCATCGACATGACCCGAAGGGACCTTCAGGGAGAGGCGAAAAAGCTGGGCCGCCCGTGGGAGGTCGGGAAGGCCTTCGAGTGTTCCGCTCCCATCAGCGCCATCGTTCCCGCGGCCGCAATCGGGCATCCGCGGAAGGGCAGGGTGTGGCTGGAAATCAACGGCGATCTGCGCCAGGAGGGTGACCTGGCCCAGCTTATCTGGAGCATTCCGGAAACCATTGCCATTCTCTCGGGACTGTTCACCCTGGCGCCCGGCGACCTCATCTTCACGGGCACCCCCGCCGGTGTCGGTCCGGTTCAGCGCGGCGACCGCATCAGGGGGGGCGTGGAAGGTGTGGGAGAGATCGAGACCCGGGTGGTGTGAAGAAAAAGGCCGGGTCTCCCCGGCCTTTCCAGCGACAGATCGAGCTCGCCGGCGCTACGCGTCGACGCCGCCGATGCACAGGTACTTGATCTCGACGAAATCGTCGATGCCGTACTTGGAGCCTTCGCGACCGATTCCGGACTCCTTGATGCCGCCAAAGGGCGCGACCTCGTTGGAGATGATGCCCTCGTTTATGCCGACAATGCCGTACTCGAGACCTTCGGACACGCGCCAGATACGTCCCATGTCGCGGGCGTAAAAATAAGACGCCAGCCCGTACTGCGTGGCGTTGGCCATCTCGATGGCTTGCTCTTCGTCCTTGAAGCGAAAAAGTGGCGCCACGGGACCGAAAGTTTCATCGTTGGTGACCAGCATGTCGGTAGTGACGTCCGCCAGCACCGTGGGTTCGAAAAAGGTGCCGCCGAGCTTGTGCCGCTTACCGCCGGCGAGAACCCTGGCTCCCTTGCTCGTTGCGTCGGCGATGTGCTCTTCCACCTTTTTCACACCGCGCTCGTCGATAAGCGGCCCCTGCTGCATGCCGTCCTCGAGACCGTTGCCCACCTTGAGGTTCTTCGCCTCCTCGGCGAGCCTTTCGGCAAAGGCGTCGTAGATGCTGTCCTGCACCAGGATTCGGTTGGCGCAGACGCAGGTCTGCCCGGTGTTGCGGTACTTCGAGGCGATGGCGCCCTGCACTGCGGCGTCCAAATCGGCGTCGTCGAAGACGATGAAGGGAGCGTTGCCACCGAGCTCCAGCGAAACCTTCTTTACCGTCCCTGCGCACTGCTCCATGAGCTTTTTCCCCACCTCGGTGGAGCCGGTGAAACTGAGCTTGCGCACGATGGGGTTCGAGGTGAGCTCTTTGCCCTGCACGCTCGCGGGTCCGGTGATGACATTGAGCACCCCCTCGGGGATTCCGGCCTGGTGCGCAAGCTCGGCCAGCGCCAGCGCCGAGAACGGCGTCTGCGAGGCGGGACGAATCACCACCGGGCAGCCGGCGGCCAGCGCCGGGGCGCATTTGCGCGTGATCATCGCCGCCGGAAAGTTCCATGGCGTGATCGATGCCACCACGCCGATGGGCTGCTTCAGCACGACGATGCGCTTGCCCGGCAACGGATGGTTGATCACGTCGCCGTAAATGCGTTTGGCTTCTTCGGCGAACCACTCGATGAACGAGGCGGCATAGGCGATCTCGCCGCGGGATTCGGTAAGCGGCTTGCCCTGCTCCGTGGTCATCAGGACAGCCAAATCCTCCTGGTTCTCCATCATCAGGTTGTACCATTTGCGCAGCGCGTTGCAGCGCTCTTTACCGGTCCTGGAACGCCACTCTTTCCATGCCGCGTTTGCCGCCTCGATCGCGGCGCGGGTCTGCCCGGTCTTCAGCGACGGCACGGTGCCAACGATTTCACCCGTCGCGGGGTTGTTGACCTCGATCACTTCTCCGTCGTCGGCGTCGACCCACTCTCCGTTGATGTAACACTGCTGGCGGAACAGAGCGTCGTTTTTGAGACTCGGTTTCGCTTTTACTTTGACGTCCATTTGGTCTCCCTCCGCGGGCACGTAGTCTGATTGACTCAAGATAACATCATTGAGAAGCCGGTTCGAATGGCGGCGGGAACGGCTTTGTACCGTCGCCTGGTGTAACTTTCGAGACGCATCGACGTTACCAGTAGCTGCGCGCGCCCCGGTAGAGTCCCGCGAGCAACTCCGGACTGACCTCCACCGGCGAATTGGCCAGCAGGCGCTGCTGCGCCCAGGCGCCGTCGGTGAGGCCGGGAACGTCGGCTTCGTCGTAGCCGAGATCTCCGAGCCCGTTGGGCATCTGCGTGTCACGCATCATTCTGATGATGCGGTCCGCCAGGACCTCACCGGCGTCATCCTCGCCGGCCCCGCGCAGATCCGCGCCCAGAAGCTCCGCCGCCTCCAGGTGACGGGCGGGGTCCGCCGGCGCGGTATGGCGGAAGACCGCCGGTGCGTCCACGATGACCGAAATTCCGTGGGGGCAGAGGGGCTCGTCACGGGGGTATCCGTCGGGACGGTAGTCTCGGATCATCCCGGCGACGGAGTAGGCCATCCCGTGCGGCAAATGCACCCCTGAGTTGCCGAAGGCAATGCCCGCCAGGGTGGCGGCGTACATCATGCCGTGGCGGGCCTCCTGGTCGGCGCCGTCCCGCACCGCCCGAACCAGAAACTCTCCGGCGCGCTTCAGAGCCGCCACGCAGCCCACGTCGCTCCATGGATTGGCTCCCTGGCTCATGGGGCGGGAGCCGGGCTTCTCGGGCGCCTTGCGCCGCGTGAAGGGGGCGGCGGTGTAGGATTCCAGGGCGTGAGAAAGGACGTCGAAGCCGCTGGCTGCCACCACCGTGGCCGGCAGCGTGACCGTGACCGAGGGGTCGATGAGCGCCAGGTCGGGGCGGAGTCTTCTTGAAGCAATCCCCGTCTTGACGTGCTTCGAGAGCAGGTCGAACACCGCGATGCCGGTGCATTCGCTGCCGGTGCCGCAGGTGGTGGGGCAGGCGATATGGGGTTTCAGCGGATCCGGCACGGGCCGGCCCTCGCCGATGGGCGCATTCACGTAGTCAAGAAAATCCGCCGGGCAGGTGGCATAGAGATTCGCGGCCTTGGCGGTGTCGATCACCGACCCGCCGCCGACAGAGATGTAGCCGTCGAACCGACCTTCGTCGGCGAATTTGCTCGCGGCGATAAAGGACTCATCCGTGGGCTCGACGTGGACCTGATCATAGACGTCAAAGTCAACACCGCTCTTCGACAACGCCTTCTTCACCGTCTCCATGGCTTCGAGGCCGGCGACCACCTTGTCGCTGAACAGCGCCACCCGCGCCATACCCGCTTCCTTCGCATCGTGACCGATTTCTCTCAGCACTCCGGGGCCAAAGCGAATTGCCGTCGGATCTACGGCGAAGACCTGCTCGTTGCCTTCGAGGAATTCGTAGTGGTGACAGCAGGCCATGACACTCTCCATCATCGGGTATTTCTCCCTGCGGTCATTTTATCGCGGACCCGGTGTGAACCGCACGCCGGGCTATGGCAGGTCTATACTCAAATGAAGCGCCAGGCTCGCTTGTCGAGGAGCGGATCACGATAGCGATCCAGAGAAGAAAGTCAGATGACGGCAACGGTTAAAAAAAACATCGAACGGATTCTGAGCTGGGCGAGCAAGAACGCACCGCAGACCGTGGCCAATCTGAATAAACCGGCAACGAAGTCTGATCTGGACGCTATCGAAAGCGAATTCGGAAGGCCAGTGCCGGACGGCTTCATCGAGCTGTGGAACAGCTTCGATGGCGACGGTCTGGGCACCTGGCTGGCAATATTTGGCAACGGTAACCAGATGCTTTCCTGCAAAGAACTCCTGGAGCACTACAGGCTCGACCAGGAAATCGGAAAAAGTCTCTATGACCCTGCGATGCACAAGGTCGCTTTCTGGAAGAGTCGGATCGCCGATCACGTCATTTTCGTCAAAGGGCCGGTCAAGCCGCTGATGCTGCACTCCAAGTGGTTGCCGTTTACCTCCATGAACGGAGACGTCATTCGGTATTTCGACTTTGATCCCGCCCCGGGCGGAGCCGTGGGCCAGGTCATCCAGGTGGATCCGGAAGGCTGCTCGTATGAGGTGCTCGCCGATTCGCTGGGAGCCTTCCTCGCCGACTACGCCGATCAGCTGGAATCGGGGAGCTATTCGGTAGCCGAGGACGGATTTATCGAATCGTCGCTCGAGCCGGACCCATTCGAATGGGGCATGCCCAACTGGCTCAAACGTGCGAGCGGATGACTTCACTCAAATCGGGTTCCCGCTTGCGGCTTGATACCTCATACGCCGGAGCCGGATGACGCGCTCAACTCATTTCAATGCCACGGGGCAGTATCATTCCCGCGTTGCTCTTCTTTCCGTTTCACACATCTCCAGGATGGCCAGATCTGACGCCGCCCCGAACGTAAGCTTTCCAAAGGGACCGAATCCGGAACGCCGGATTCGCTTGAGGTTCCGGCTTTTGCCGTAAAATGCGAGCGACCGGATTGAGGCATCAGTCGAAGCTTCCACATGCGTTGGCGCATTGTCAGCTCAGATGAAACCGAGCTCCTGGCCGATCTGAATCGTCAGCTCCAGGAGCATGAAGGCTCGAATGTCATGAGTGACTCCGCCCTTCGACTTCGTCTTGCCAAATGGCTCTCGTCCGGCTATCGAGCAGTTGCCTTTGAAGATGGCGGGAGGCTGGTCGCCTATGCGCTTTTCCGGGACACGGACCCCGATTCCGAAGGCGCGAAAGGAATATACCTGAGGCAATTTTTCGTAGT
>DATIPL010000489.1:0-4149 GCA_035471965.1 Gammaproteobacteria bacterium | reverse complement strand
TTGCCGGCAAAGACCGTTCGCGCCCTCCCGGCAACCAGCGCCTCGGTCCGCGAGAGCGCCACCGTTTTGTATCCCGGTGACGACGCGGCCGAAAAAACGCTCGGCTTAATCGGCACCGTTCACGTCTTCCGTGACGAGGAGCTGTTCGAGGTGGCGAGCATGGCCGGCATCTACTACGGCTGGCTGTATGCGCTCATGGCTGAAATCGCCGGCTGGCTCGAGTCCAGGGGCGTGGAGAAGGACGAGGCCAAAACCCTGGTCGCGCAGATGAGCCGCGGCGTGTGCGCCATGTGCATGGAAGGCGGTAAAGACATGGCCGCCGAGGATCGCGTCATCGGCCGCCCCGGCACCTACACCGGCCTCGGCCTTGATCTTCTGCAGCGAATGCAAGCTTTTGCCGCCTGGAGCGAAACCCTGGACGCCGTTCTCGAGGCAAGTCGCCGCGGCAGGCCGGACTGAAGCCTCCACCGTAGAAACACTTGGCTATCGGCTTCATATCTGCCTTGACCCCTCGGACCTGAGGCGGTCTACTCATCAGCAGCACCCGTTGATCAGAGCGCGTCGCGAGCGTGAACGGCGACAGTATCGTATTTTCAATTTTTCTCATTTTCACCGGCGCCGCGGTGCTCGCCGGTATCGCGCTTTATGCACGCCAGTCCATGCTGGTGGCGTATATTCTGCTGGGGCTTCTGGCCGGACCCTGGGGTTTCAGACTCGTCACCGACGCAACCACGATACAGGGAATCGGCCACGTCGGGATCATCTTTTTGCTGTATCTGCTGGGGCTGAATCTGCACCCTCAGAAGCTGCTGACGATGCTGCGCGAGGCGCTGATGGTGACGATCCTGAGCTCGCTCGCGTTTGCCGTCGTGGGAGCGCTGATTGCCCTGGCCTTTGGCTTCAAACTGCCGGAGAGCGTGCTCATCGGGGCAGTGATGATGTTTTCCAGCACCATTATAGGGCTCAAGCTCCTGCCGACCACCGCCCTGCATCACCGACACGCCGGCGAGATCATCATCAGCGTTCTGCTTCTGCAGGACATCATCGCCATACTCATCCTGCTGCTTCTCAACGGGCTTGCCCGCGACTCGCTTGTGCTTCATGAAGCCCTGCTCCTGGTGATGTCTTTGCCGGCGCTGGCGCTGGTTGCCTGGCTCGGGGAGCGTTTCGTGATCCTGCCCCTGATCAAGCGCTTCGACACCATTCAGGAATTCGTCTTTCTCACGGCCATCGGCTGGTGCCTGGGCGTAGCGACCCTCGGTCACGCCATGGGGCTCTCTTACGAGACGGGAGCCTTCATCGCCGGCGTGGCCCTGGCCACCAGCCCCATCGCCACCTTCATAGCGGAGAGCCTGAAACCGCTCAGGGATTTTTTTCTCATCATGTTTTTTTTCTCCCTCGGCGCGGGATTCGCGATGCCGATGATTTCCCAGATTGCGCTGCCTGCTGCAGTACTGGCCATGAGCATGCTGGCGCTCAAACCCGTGGTTTTCCGCTACCTGCTGGTGCGCGAGGAGGAGCCGGAACGGCTGTCGCGCGAAATCGGAGTGCGCCTCGGCCAGGTGAGCGAGTTTTCCCTGCTCATTGCCGTGCTCGCCCTGAACGCAGGTGTCATCGGCCAGAAGGCTTCCTATCTGATCCAGGCCACTACGCTGCTGACCTTCGTGGTCTCGTCGTATGTCATCATGATGCGCTATCCCACGCCCATCGCGGTGAACGAACAGTTGAGGAGAGATTGAAATTCGTATGTCGTATATCGAATATCGGAAGAAACGCCGTGCCAAGGAATATACGTCACCTACCGTGCAAGCGGTTTCTGCTTCCAACAGAGACAAGTCGGAGTCAAGATCAATGAGCGAAAACGATTCGGCATCCCAGCACACCAGATAGAACCAGATACAGCCTTCCCCGACATACGACATGCCCTATACGACCTGATCACTCCGCTGCTTCCAGCGCTGCGGTGACTTCCAGCCACTTTTCCTCTGCCTCGCCAATCGCCCTTTCGATCTCGCCCTGCCGGATCATGAGGCTCTCCAGGTGCGTCTTGTCGGCGTCATGACGGTAAAACGCGGTATCGGCTAGCTTATGAATCAACTCCGCGCGTTCAACGTTCAGCGACGCGATCTCCGCTTCCAGGGCCCGAAGGGCGTCTTTGAGCGGCTTGATCCTGCGTCGAGACAGGGCCTCCTCCCGCCGACGCTGCTTTCGTCGATCGCCGGAACCCGGTTTGCCGGCGGCGCGGCGATCATCACCGTTCCCCGGGTCGCGGCCATCTTTGAGCGAGCACAGGTACGCGGCGAGATCGTCCTGATAGCGCTCGACGCGGCCAGCCTGCGCCAGCCACAAATCATCGCTGACGGCGTCGATCAGATAACGATCGTGCGACACCAGCACGATGGCGCCGGGAAATCCCTGGAGAGCGATGGTCAGAGCGTGACGCATTTCCAGGTCCATGTGGTTGGTCGGCTCGTCCAGCAGTAGAAGGTTCGGACGCTGGTGGACGAGCATCGCCAGCACCAGCCTCGCCTTCTCACCGCCCGAAAGTCCGCTTACCGGTTCGAGCGCCTTGTCGCCATAAAACCCGAATGCCCCGAGATAATCCCGTATCTGCTGCTCCCCGGCATCGGAGTCGAGCCGGCGCAGGTGTATAAGCGGGGAGGCTTCGACATCAAGCTGCTCCAGCTGGTGCTGGGCGAAATTGCCGCAAACCAGAGTGGAAGACGCCTCGCGCCTGCCGGCAAGCGGCTCGACTTCAGCGGCCAGCAGACGAATGAATGTGGACTTTCCGCTTCCGTTTTTACCTAAAAGACCGATACGGTCTCCAGGTGAGATCGTGATGGATATCCCTTCCAGCACCGGTTGCCTGGAGTAGCCCGCGCTGACCTCTTCCAGGCGCAGCAACGGCCGAGGCAGTGAATGAGGCTCGCCAAAAGAAAATTCAAACGGCGAATCGACGTGAGCGGGAGCGATCCGCTCCATTCGCGCCAATGCTTTCAAGCGGCTTTGCGCCTGCCTCGCCTTGGTGGCCTTGTACCTGAAGCGATCGACGAAGCGGCGCATATGGACAATGCGGCGCTGCTGCTTCTCGATTAGCCCCTGCTGCGCGGCAAGACGTTCCGCCCGCTGCTGTTCGAAGGCGCTGTAATTACCCGGATACAACCTCGCGGTCCCCTGTTCAAGGCTCAGGGTCCGGTCGGTCACCGCGTCGAGGAAAACCCGATCATGAGAAACCAGCAACAGCGTCCCGGAGTATTTCTTGAGCCAGTGTTCCAGCCACAGCAGGGCATCCAGATCGAGGTGATTGGTGGGCTCGTCCAGCAGCAGCAGATCAGAGCGGCGCATCAGCGTGCGAGCCAGGTTGAGGCGCATGCGCCAGCCGCCCGAAAATGTGCTCACGAGCTTGTTTTCATCCGAAGGCGTGAAACCCAGGCCGTGAACCAGTCGCCCGGCCCTGGCGCGAGCGCCGTAGCCACTGATCGCTTCCATGCGCGCGTGCAGCGTCGCAATGCGTTTTCCCTCGCGCGCGGTTTCCAGCTCCCGTTCCAGCGCCCTCAGCTCCGCGTCGCCGTCTATGACGTAATCAATGGCCGTCCGCCCCGCAACAGGAATTTCCTGGGCCAGATGCGCGAGGCTGAGCCTTACCGGCAGGTCTACCGTGCCGGCTTCCACGTCCAGCTTCCGGGTAAGAACGGCAAACAGGCTGGACTTGCCGCTGCCGTTGGCACCAATCACGCCCACCTTGTCGCCGTCGAATACGGTGAAAGTGACCTTCTCGAGCAGAAGCCTGGCGCCGCGTCTGATCGCCACATTGTTGAAGCTCAGCATTGGGGAACTCCAGCCGTCACCGGGTAGCTCAGAGTCATGCAGACGTCGTGGCCCGATGGAACGTTGCATGTCGAATATCGAATATCGAAAATCGAATATCGAATGTCGGGTTATCGGAATTGAAAAGCATGTCGCGACGCACGGGACTACGCAACGAGCACTCGTCTATTCCTTTTGCAAGCGACGTCTGACCCAGCAGCATAACGCAAGCCATGCTTCCGGCGACCGATATTCGATATTCCATGTCTGATTTATCAATAACCATTCGATAACTCTTTCTTGGGCGTGGCCCAAATTGTCGTCCACGTCGGAGAAAACGAC
>DATIPL010000488.1:0-2130 GCA_035471965.1 Gammaproteobacteria bacterium | reverse complement strand
GCAAAGTCCAGAGGCGAATGGGATCGCCTTCCCATGCCGGTAGCTGCCACTGTTTCTTGGCTTCCTTCTTGGCACGGTGGTGCTTGCGACCATGATCTCCTGACAATGTCGGCTACTGGCTATTTCCGGACGTTCTCTAGCCTAGGCCGGCAGGTCTGCTTAGCTCCCAATACCGGAAATCGAGAGCTCTCTTTGCCCACGTCCGGAAAGGACCCAAAGCGGACATGGCGGGCGGTTCGAGCT
Source organism: Gammaproteobacteria bacterium (assembly GCA_035471965.1). Classification (GTDB taxonomy): domain Bacteria; phylum Pseudomonadota; class Gammaproteobacteria; order HK1; family HK1; genus CAMYJH01. The sequence continues at coordinate 1,887 of DATIPL010000488.1, read as the reverse complement.
CACGTCCGGAAATGACCCAATCCAGACATATGCATCGCCCACCGACTAAACCGGCATGCCAGCCTTGCGGAAGCCGTCCAGCAAATGTTCCAAGTCGGCCGAGTCTCGAAATGGTTGGCTCTGAGCCCAATGTCGCTGCCAAGCCTTGGGGGCTTTGCCCGGCCAGATGGCAATCTCTTTTTGTGCGGTTGCCATATATGCATCCATGGCGTTCCGTGCTTCGGCATCGCGGCCTAGCTGCGCGAAGCAGGCGGCACGGTAGGCGTCGATTGGGTATGCCGGATCCACAATGCGTCCGAGCGATGCCAACGCCTCCGTATAGCGGCGCGCGGCGTAATGCGCGAAGAACTGCGCCAAATAGCAATCGTAGGTTTCGAGCGGGCTGAGCCGCATGGCCCGATCCGTGCAGGCGATGGCGTCGTCCTCCTCGCCGGCGTAAACGTGACACCAACCTTGCAGGCAATAGGCGTCTGCATCGTTCGGGTTCAGCTCCAGTGCCCTAGCGAATTGAGCCTGCGCCGCCTCGAAGTTTCCTTTGCAGAGGTGATAAGCGACCCCCAGGTTGGTCCGAGCACGGTTGTCCAAGGCGTCGAGCGCGACGGCCTTTTGCGCCCAATCGAAGGCCTGCTCCGTCGCCCCGTCCCGGTCCGTCGACCAGTCGGCCCAGAACTCGTCGAGAAAGGTGCGGGCGACGGACGCGTGAGCCCGGGCGTTGCCGGGGTCGCGTGCTATCGCCTGCTGGAACAAAGAACGCGCCGCGAGGACGCCGTCCTTGGTAAACTTCCTCTCCAGCTGCTCGCCGAGCAGCACCAGTTCATACGCGGCCAGGTCACTGGCGGGCTTGCCCGCGGCGCGCAGGCGATCAGCGTCTTCGATGTGGCCGGCCAGGGTCGATACAACCTTGCTGGCAATCTCGTCTTGCAACGAGAAAACATCCTCCAACTCGCCGTCGTAGCGTTCTCCCCAGATCTGCTGCCCCGTGGCCGCCGCAACCAGCTCGACGGTGATGCGCACGCGGTTGCCAACCTTGCGCACATTGCCCTGGGCGACGTAGGCAACACCGAGCTCGCGGCCGACCTCTTGGGCCTTCGATGACTTGCCCTTGTATGGGAACGATGAAGTGCTGCTAATCACGAACAGCGAGCGAAACCTCGCAAGTTGGCCGATAATGTCATCGGTCAGACCATCAGCAAAGTAGTCCTGGTCTGAGTCACAAGATAGGTTGACGAACGGCAACACAGCGATGGAGGGCCTATCGGGAAGTGGTCGCCCTGGCGGCTGCATTATGGGCGCCGCTGCGTCTTCATGTCGCAGCCGCTCATCACGCAACCACTCTTCGAACACGGGATCGGCGAGGTGAAGTCCATCGAGCAATACGTCACCCGGCGAAGCCGGTTCCACAATGACATGTGCAGGATCAAGGGTGAGGGATTCGTTCGTTATTTTGACCGCGGAGAGTCCCTCGTCGCCGAGGTCCTTGCGGAGCCCGCTCAACGCCTGCCGCAACGACGCCCGCGCTTGCTGGTCGCCTCGATCGGACCATAGTAGGGCCATGATCCGCTCGCGGCTCCGTGGCTTGCCGGGCGGCAACGCCAGATAGGCGAGAAGCGCCTTGGATTTTCGGGACTTGATTGGAATTTCGTTGCCAGACTCATCGGCGACACGAAATGTCCCAAATATGCTGAGCATCAACACGGTCGATCCTGCCAGATATTGCCGGCCGAGAGTTGATTGTAAACGGCGAATGGAGACTACGCCTAGAGCGTTTGAGGATTATCGTTTTATTCCGGGGTGAGCCCCCCTCCAGGGCAGAAAACAACCGTATTCTGCGGCAATGCAATGATCCGGAATGGCTATTTTCGGACATTCCGATGGCTGATATGACAT
>DATIPL010000487.1:0-1939 GCA_035471965.1 Gammaproteobacteria bacterium | reverse complement strand
ATGCTGGAGAATCCGGGACGAGAAATTCTCTTCATTCACTCGAGCGCCCACCTGAATCGGGGTTTGATCTGGAGGCTGAGCCCCAGCGGACTCAAAAGTCCGTGCAGACGCTGTACCTCCACCGCGGGGATATCCGTGGCGACAGGCTCCCCTCGCCGAAGCAGCTCGCGCGCAGTTTGCGAGGAGATACCCAGGGCCACGGCCAAGGAAGCTGACACTCGAGGAGGTGGATCTTCAAGCGGGGCAATGCGCACTTCGTATGCGGTTTCGTCGCTGAAAGGAGTGCCGGGATGAGTCGTCAACGCTTCCCAGGAGCACTGGCTGCAGTGAAACACGAGGCAGGCGCCTTCGTCGCGACTGAGCAGTGAAGAACCGCAGCTCGGGCACTTTTTGTCTTGCATGAAAGCGTTTCGCCTTGGCGACCGACTGAGGCTGCTGTTACGTCAAGAGGTGGGTCATTCTATTTCCTGTCCTCTGCCGCCTGCTGGAGAAGCCACTCCCGAAAACGGGTGATTCGATGATCCGACGAAGACTCGCGCGGATAAACCAGATAGTATCCAAAGTCGTCCTGCGGACCGATTTCGAACGGCCGTACAAGAAGCCCTGCGGCCTGCTCCTTGCGAGTGACGGCGGTGTGCAGCAGGCCAATGCCCTGGCCGGCAAGCGTAGCGCTGTGGATGAGGTTGGTGTCATCGAAAACCGGACCGCGATTGGCGTGCGCATCTTCGAGCCCGGCCGACTGAAACCACTTGCGCCAGCCGTCATGGTCGTACGCATGCAGCAGCGTGTAGTGATCCAGGTCTCTGGGGCTCTCGAGCGGATGGCCGCTTTCCAGCAGCATCGGGCTGCACATGGGGGTCACCGTCCCCGGTAGCAGCGGTACCACCTCGTGGTCCGGCCATTCGCCGTTGCCGACTCGTATCGCCACATCGGTGACGGTGAAGTCCACGTCTTCTAGCCAGGAAATTTCTTTCAGGCGCAGGCCGAGATCCGGGTGGGCGCTCCAGAACCTTCCTATTCTGGGCGCCAGCCAGAGCACCGCGAAGGCGGGCGGCGCGGTCACAATGAGCGCCTCGTTCCGAGAAGCGCGCAACAGCGTGGCTGTTCCGGCATGCAGCTGATCGAACACTCCCCGCACCAGCGGCAGATAGTCGCGACCGCGCTCGTTCAAGCGCACCGAGCGGGCGGTGCGCTCGAACAAAGGGAGACCGAGCCAGTCCTCCAGCACCCGGATCTGGTGGCTCACGGCAGCGTGGGTGACGTGCAGCTCCTTGGCCGCCCGCGAGAAGCTCTCGAAGCGGGCCGCGGCCTCGAAGGCATGCAGGGCGTTCAGGGGGGGCAGACGGCGCTCCATGACTCTCGTTCAGCCTGTCTCAGCAATAGAAATTTTAACATAAGGGTGAAAAAGTCTCGCTTGTGGAGAGCCGAACTATGCCCTATTTTAAATCCAACGCAATGAATCCACGCTCGCCGTTTTGAGCTGAGCATGAGGAAAATCCACATGTTTACTCACGTAATGAACTTGACCATGAATGCCGCCATTTTTCGTGCCGGAGCGCCAAGCGGCATGCCTGAGCCCGCCGCGACCAAGAAAACCAAGGCGGCACGCCGGCGCTCGGAACCGGCTGCCCGGAAATGGGACGGCAGCAGGGTACCGGCCACCGTCCGGATTTACGCCGACGCCTTCAAGACAGCGGTTTACGGCGGCTGATTCGTCTTCTCTCCGTTTCGCGATTCTCTCCTCGCGAAAGCGTCAACCCGGGGCCCGAGCCGGAGCGCATTCGGCTCCGGCCCTTTTTTTCCGCCGGCATTGACTAGGCGGCCTTGACGTTGCCGAATCGCCCGCTGAGCAGCGTGCCGCCCCCGGGGGCACGGGTTGCCAGTTCCAGGCGTTCCAGCATCCAATAGGTAGTACAAACTGCCGCCGATACGGTGGGCA
>DATIPL010000486.1:0-3357 GCA_035471965.1 Gammaproteobacteria bacterium | reverse complement strand
ATGAACACGTCGGTTTCATCCACCGCGTATCCGAACATCATCCCCTGGTCGCCAGCCCCCTGCTCCCGATCCGAGCTTTCATTGACTCCCATGGCGATATCCGGAGACTGCTTCCCCAGTGCGCTCAACACGGCACAGGTGTGACCGTCAAAACCGTAGGCGGGGCTGTCGTAACCGATGGCGTTGACCACTTCCCGCACGATGTTCTCGACGTCGATGACGGCGGTACTCGCAACCTCCCCGGCAACGATGACCATGCCGGTCTTCACCAGTGTCTCACAGGCCACACGGCAGTTCGGATCCTGGGCAATCATCGAATCCAGAATGGCGTCAGAAATCTGGTCCGCCATCTTGTCCGGGTGGCCTTCCGAAACGGATTCGGAGGTAATCAACTGGGCGTTCGCCATTTAGAGTGCCTCAGCCTCAACGAAAAAAGGCCGCTAAGTTTAACGGCAGCGCGGCGCCGTGCCCAGTGCGCTGCGCGGGCGCTGCTGCAAAATCGAGATTGGCGAATTAGCGGTCTATGCGTGTTGCGGGCGGCTCAAGGCGGAATCTCCCGGTAACCCCAGGTGCCCTTGAGCAGCCTCGAGAAGCCCTCGTAAGCCTCCTCGTGACCGCGGACAAAAGCGGAAATTTCCAGCCCCGCCAGTGCGCGCCGGCCCGGCTCCCCCCGGGTGGCGCCCACCAGCGCGTTGGCAATGCGGTCGGCGATCGCTTCGGCCAGATCCGGGGAGACACTCACCGCCTTTCCCGGCATTTCCTCCATCAGGAGCATCTCCTTGAGCGCCGGATGGAGGCCGAGATCTTCGGCGGGAAGCACCGCAGCCACCGCCTCATTCCGGAATACCCGCGCCGCCGCGGCCTGATAGGAAGGGGCTTCCACGATTCGAGGGATATGCACCGCGTCCGAAAAGAAGGCCAGGAGCTGCAGCGTAGACAGCGAAGGCGGCGGCAGCGCAGCCACCGGTCGGCCGGCGAGTTCCATCGGGTCCAGCAGGAGAAAGCCGCCGGCGGCGAGGGCGAAAGCCTGGCGCCCTTCCACCGCGGCGATGATCCGATAGCCGGCTCGCGTCACACGGTAGTCGGCGAAATGTGGATCTTCCAGCACCACGGTCGGGCGCTCTCCGGCGGTCAGCCGCCTCCAGTGCTCGAGAGGATTTCGTCTGAAGGTCGCCCGCACCGGCTGACCGAGCGCCTGAGACAGGTACTCGGACAGCGCCGACCCGTCGCCCGCCTCGGCGAACTCCTCACCCTGAATCACCAGCTCCATCTCCGCCCAGGTCGTTGCGACGGAGGCGAAAGCGATGAGCACCGAGGCGAGCACCCGGCGCACGAAGCGTTCTCTCCTGCGGAGGGGCCGGTCGGGACATCCCTTCGCCGCGTCGAGCGCGGAATTCGATCGATGCAAGGACACGATGTCGAGGCTCATTGCGTCAGCCGGGCGCCTGCGTCAGAATTCGGCCCGTTGCCGACCAGGCACCGGCCTCGCGCTTTTTCCGGCCTTTTTGCCGCATAACGAAACAACGCACGTATTCATCCCGACGTCCGTAAGCGGGCATCCGGGGGGCGATCCCTTACGGGACCGTACCGGTAACGAAACTGGATTCTACAGTCACGAGGGAGTCTCATGCCTTCCCGAAGAGAGCTCGCCAACGCCGTTCGGGCGTTGAGCATGGACGCGGTACAGAAAGCCAGGTCCGGACATCCCGGCATGCCCATGGGTATGGCCGATATTGCCGAGATGCTCTGGAACGACTACCTGAAGCACAACCCCGCCAACCCTAAATGGTGGGACCGGGATCGCTTTATCCTCTCCAACGGGCACGGATCCATGCTGCACTACTCGTTGCTGCACCTCAGCGGCTACGCGCTGCCGATGGAGGAAATCAAGCGATTCCGGCAGCTTCATTCGATGACACCCGGCCATCCCGAGTATGGAGACGCTCCCGGCATCGAGACCACGACCGGGCCGCTCGGGCAGGGCTTGAGCAACGGCGTCGGCATGGCCATTTCGGAAAAGGTGCTCAGAGGACGGTTCAACCGCCAGGGTCACCAGGTCATCGATCATTACACCTACGTGTTCGCGGGAGACGGCTGCCTGATGGAGGGCATTTCCCACGAAGCCTGCTCACTGGCGGGAACGCTCAAACTGGGAAAGCTGGTTTGCTTTTACGACGACAACAACATCTCCATCGACGGCAAAGTCGGGGGCTGGTTCACCGATGATACTCCTCGCCGTTTCGAGGCGTACGGCTGGCACGTCATCCGCGAAGTGGACGGGCACGACGCCAAGTCGATAAACGACGCCATCCGCGAGGCGCGGGCGGAAACAGCGCGGCCTACGCTGATCCAGTGCAAGACCATCATCGGCTGGGGCGCGCCCAACAAGCAGGGCACCGAGTCTACACACGGGGCGCCGCTGGGAGAGGACGAAGTGGCGCGCGTTCGGGAAACAATCGGCTGGACGCATCCGCCGTTCGAGATTCCCGACGAAATCTATGCCGGCTGGGACGCGCGCGAGAAAGGCAAAGCCGCGGAATCGGAGTGGCGCGACCGTTTCAAAGCTTATCGCAAGGCGCATTCCGATCTCGCCGCCGAGCTGGAACGCTGCGCGAACGGAGAGCTTCCAAAGGGCTGGAAGCGATACTGCGACGAGTTCATTCGTGCCACGGACGAAAAGGCGGAGAACATCGCCTCGCGCAAAGCTTCCCAGAACGCACTCGAAGCTTACGGCGCGAAACTTCCTGAGCTCATCGGCGGCTCGGCCGATCTCACCGGATCGAACCTCACCCGCTGGTCTGGATCCCGCACTCTGAGTGCCGACGTTGACGACGGAAACTATATTTATTTCGGCGTCAGGGAGTTCGCCATGGCGGCAATCTGCAATGGAGTTGCGCTGCACGGTGGACTCATTCCTTATTGCGCCACGTTCCTGATATTTTCCGAATACGCGCGCAACGCGCTCCGAATGGCGGCTCTGATGGGGATCCGGAATATCTTCGTCTTCACCCACGACTCCATAGGGCTGGGCGAGGACGGACCCACGCACCAGGCGGTGGAGCAAACCGCAACGCTGCGGCTCATGCCCAATATGTCCGTGTGGCGACCCTGTGACGCAGTGGAGTCCGCGGTGGCCTGGGAGTGCGCGCTGGAAAGAACTGCGGGTCCCACGAGCTTGTTGTTCTCCCGCCAGGGACTTCCCCACCAAAAACGGTCGCCCGAGCAGATCGAGGCAATTCGCCGCGGCGGTTACGTGCTCAGGGACTGCGACGGCGAACCGGATGCGCTCATTATCGCCACGGGCTCGGAAGTGGAACTCGCCCTCGAAGCCGCAACGGAGCTCAATGCCAAGGGCGT